>JAEWSZ010000231.1 GCA_023397905.1 Bacillota bacterium
TGCTGGAATGATGGAAAATCCTTTGTATGAAAAGCGTATGCAAAATATGGTTTCTCATAGCCCAAATATGTATTGCTTTGCATTTACAAAGAGACCGTTTGAGTTTGTTGTAGATGAAGAATTTAAAATAGGATTATGAGTATAATCTTTAGAATGCATTTTTTTATATTAAGAATCATCCTATTACCGCATATTCAGTAAATGAAAATGCGGTTTTTTACTATCCATTTTAGGTTCGCAGTTTAAATATAAAGTGTACCCGGCAACCCGGAATATTGAAGTAGCATTACAAATTTTTCCAATCACGATAGGAGGAACAAACTTTGGAAAATAATGCGGCAGCAGGGAAATTTGTTTTAAAAGATATCGCCTATGATATAACTGGGACTGCCATGTTTGCAGAAAATGCGGATATGGAGATTATTTTGTTCCCAAAGGTAGAGGCTGAAACAAAAGATGAAAATGTTGAGTATGAAATGAGCAGTATCTGTTTATATCATAATAATGGATTTAATACACATGTATCCGCATTTGAAGAATTAAAAGGCAAAAGATTTGTTTGGGATAGTGAATATAATCAGGATGATGAAGAAGCCGGATTTTTATGTGTGCAAGAACATGAAAATGTGACAAAAGGGACTATTGAAATATTGGATGTGAAAGAAAATCTGATGACAATAAGATGGAGCGGCTTAGCTAATGTTTTCTGGGACGACAAATATGGCGAGAATGTGCCATTTGAAAGCATTTTTAGCGTAAGCCTTCCGGAAACTAAAACTTACAAAATAGATGCATATAAATCCGCAGGAATAAAAATAGACAGCGACACACAACTTGAGATTTTGGATTTGGACGAGTTTAATGAAGAACTGGTAAGGCTTTCTAATTCGAGACAATGGGATCAATTTAATGCCGTTTTAAAATTTAAGCTGACGTATAGCGGCATTTATTATTTTGGAGAAGTTATTTTCACTAATGGTAAAAATAATCATATAACCAATTTTGATGAAAGATGTCCACGAAAAGTTTGCTTTATCAATTTTGATTTTAATTTGCAAGTAAACTACGAAGTATTTCTTTTTGAGATCGGATAACTTGTATAATCTCAATGCGATTTACCCATATTTAAACATCAAATAGATAATTAAGTTATACTTAATCTGAATTTAAAAATTGAAAATTGATTTTTATCAATTAGTATGTTACCATAACACCAATACAAATTTGTATATACGTTTCAATATAAGGCAAAGGCGCTGATTATTAAATTAGCGCCTTTGCCGTTTTTTATTTTCTGTACGGCCTGAATCAGGTAAAGCTGCGCTTAAAGTTTCTCTGGAAAGTACAAATATTAAAATTTGGAGGATTCATTAATGAAAAGAACAATCAAAAAATTATTGATAATGGCGGTTACGGCAGTTATGATACTTGGTACTCTGGCAGGCTGCGGAAGCAGTTCCGGAGGCAGTGCGTCAACAGGCAGTACGGCGGGTACTTCAACCGCAGTCAGTCCAGGGAGTACCGGCGCTGAAGGCACCGGAGCGGAAAAGACCACTGTGACCATCGGAAGCAAACCCATTACCGAATCTTTTATTGTAGGTGAAATGGAAGCCCTGCTGTTGGAAGAAGCCGGGTACAAGGTGGAAAGAAAATTCGGACTCGGCAGTACCATGCTGGCACACGAGGCGCTTATGAACGGCGATATAGATATGTATATCGAATATAACGGCACTTCTCTGATGGCTATTTTACAGCATGGAGTGGTAAATGATCCGGAAGAGGTAAACAAGATCGTAAAAGAAGGCTATGACAAATTGGGAATAAGCATGTTAAAACCCCTGGGTTTTAATAACACATATTGTATTACCGTAACCTCGGAGTTTGCAAAGGAAAACAATCTGAAGACCATCTCCGATATTGGGAAAATAGCCGATAAGATAGTTTTCGGTTCGGCGCAGGAATTCATCCCCAGAGAGGATGGGTTAAAAGGAATGGAGAAAACATACGGGTTCAATTTCGGAAAGGTAAAGGGAATGGATCCGGGACTTATGTATAAGGCCCTGGAAACCGGAAGCGTCAACTGTGTTTCAGGCTTTGCGACCGACGGGCAGATATCCGCAAACAACCTTGTAAATCTTGAAGATGATAAGCAATTCTTCCCGCCGTATGATGCAATGCCGGTTATTTCCGCCAAAAAATTGGAGGCAAATCCGGAGATCGCAGATGTGCTGGATCAGCTGGCAGGAAAATTGGACGACAAGACAATGTCAGGGCTGAACTACAGAGTTGACAGCGGCGAGGCTGAGTATGACGTGGTGGCGAAAGATTTCCTGAAGTCCGCCGGGTTGATCAAGTAATAGGAGGTAGAGCCTGTGCAATATATCCTGAGTCATTTCAATGTTGTCCTTGAAAAATTGGCGGAGCATATGACATTATCTCTGGTGGCAAGTCTTTTGGCGGCACTGATAGGAGTGCCGCTGGGAATATTCATTGCAAAACGCAAAATACTGAAAAAGCCTGTGATCACTGCGGTCAATATTATATATACTACGCCCAGCATGGCATTGTTCACATTCCTGATCCCATTTATGGGCATCGGAAGCAAACCGGCAACAATTTCTCTGATGCTGTACTGCCTGATGAATATTGTCATCAACACGGCGGCCGGCATCGAAGGAGTGGATAGAAGCATTATTGAAGCCGCTACAGGCATGGGAATGACGAAAATGGAACTTCTGTTTAAAGTAGAGCTGCCCTTGGGCCTTCCGCTGATAATGGCAGGAATCAGACTGAGCATTGTCATGTCGATCAACATAGCCACGGTCGCCTCTTATATCGGGGCAGGAGGGCTGGGGGATCTGGTTTTGTCCGGCATATTTTCAATGAATGTGGACAAGATCCTGGCGGGGGCTATCCCGATTTGCCTGCTGGCCTTTGTAACAGATCATCTCCTGGCATTGCTGGAAAAAAGACTCTCCAGATGGTCCCAGAGCGAAACAGCTGTAAAGCCGGCAAAAGCATAGGAAAATGCAGGCTTTGTCCAACGGTAGGAGCGTCTTGGCATGATATGGTCTGAAAAACAACGGCGAAAGGATTGAAGCATCGATGTTTAATTATATATTGGAAAACAAAGAAACCTTTATGGAACTTGTACGACAGCACCTTGAAATGGTCATATGGAGCGCCATTGCCGCTTTGATCATGGGCGTGTTCCTGGGAATACTGGCAAGCAGGGTGCGGAAGGTCAGCAGGATAATCATCATGCTGGCAAATGTGATCCAGTCTATTCCGGAGCTGGTTTTGCTGGGGCTTAGCATTCCCCTGCTTGGCATAGGCTTTCTGCCTGCCTTTTGCGTCCTGTTTCTGAAGGAACTGCTGCCCATACTCTTAAATACTTATGTGGGGATCACCTCGGTGGAACCTTCAACCATAGAGGCCGCCAGAGGTATGGGAATGACGGGGGGGCAAATCCTGTTCCGCATAGAATTGCCCCTGGCAAGAAAGGTCATCTTTACGGGATTCCGGATTGCGGTTGTACAGGCGGTGGCCATAGCGGCCCTGGGCTCAGTAATCGGAAGCGGCGGCCTGGGAGACTGGATACAGCAGGGAATGACACTCTATGATTACAATATGATATTCGCAGGGGCTGTGCCGGTTACCGTTTTAGCGCTGATTGCCGATCTGATTGCAAGCAGGCTGATCAAGGTTTCCACACCCAAGGGCGTCCGGTAAGGGAGGCGGGAATATGAAGATAGTTATTATCAATCCGAACAGCAGTCCGGAAATGACAGAAGACATTGATACGGCCGCCAGAAATTATGCGGCCGGAGAATTTGAAGTAATAACGCTGCCGACACCGGGAGCGCCGGTCTTCATAGATTCATACGAGGACGCGGCAGTATCGGTGCCGGGTATGATAAACCTGGTGCACCGGTATCAGGAAGAGGCGGATGCCTTTATCATAGCCTGTCATGGAGATCCGGGCATCGATGTTTTAAAGGAGATTTCCGGAAAGCCGGTAGTGGGAATAGGAGAAGCTTCCATGAAGCTTGCCACCATGCTGGGACATCGATTTTCGGTGGTGACCACCAGCAGGCAGTCAATTCCGGGAAAAGAAGCGGTAGTCCATCAATACCATCTGGACGAATATCTGGCCTCGGTAAAAGCTCCCCTGTCGGAGAGCGAAGCCTTGAATGATGAGGCTCCCTTTCTGGAAGCGGCCAGAGCCGCCATTGAACAGGATATGGCAGAGGTTATCGTACTGGGCTGTGCCGGCCTGGCGGGACTGGACAGGTCCATGAGCCGTAAGCTGGGCGTTCCCGTGCTGGACGGGGTGGTGTGTGCGTTGATTATCGCAACGGGGCTGGTAAAA
Organism: Bacillota bacterium; assembly: GCA_023397905.1. Taxonomy (GTDB): domain Bacteria; phylum Bacillota; class Clostridia; order Acetivibrionales; family DSM-1351; genus Ruminiclostridium. Next base: position 4,373 of record JAEWSZ010000231.1, read on the forward strand.
GCCGGGCTGGGAATAAGCAAAGCCGCCAGGTATCGTGGCAAAACACCGCTATAGCAGGGATTTGGCAGAAATATTGCTTATCTTGAAATTGGAGTAATCCAGCTCCAGCAGGCAGTTTTGCAAATGATTGATATAGGGATTCCGGTTTTGGGCATGGTAGGCGATCCCAAAGTCGTCTGTCAGAGGCGAAGCCAGCGGGGCTATGACTGAATCCGGCCGTGTCAGGGAGATATAC
>JAEWSZ010000238.1 GCA_023397905.1 Bacillota bacterium
GAAGGAGCATCAACGGTCTTCTGAGTGTTGGTTGCAGCATGAACTGTAGTCATAAGACCTTCAACTATACCGAAGTTGTCGTTGATAACCTTAGCTAAAGGAGCTAAGCAGTTAGTAGTACATGAAGCATTTGATACAACTGTCATGTCCTTTGTGTATTTGTCATTGTTAACGCCCATAACGAACATTGGAGCATCGGCTGAAGGAGCGCTTATAACAACTTTCTTAGCTCCGCCCTTCAAGTGAGCTGAAGCCTTTTCGGTAGTGGTGAATACGCCTGTTGATTCAACAATGTATTCAGCTCCGACAGCTCCCCAGGGAATAACTGTAGGATCCTTTTCAGCAAAAAAAGCAATCTCTTTGCCATTTACAACCAATTTTCCATCTTTTGTGCTAACATCGCCATCAAATTTACCATGAACTGTGTCATAAGTCAGCATATATTTCAGATATTCGAGATCGATGAATGGATCATTGATTCCCTTTACTTCTACATTAGGGTTGTTTACTGCAGCCCTGAATACGAGACGTCCGATACGTCCAAAACCATTAATACCGATTTTTACTGCCATTGTTGTTACCTCCTAAGTTTTTTATTGATTAGTCAAGCATAGATATGCTCATTAACGATAGAGTAAATTTCCATCTATAAACCAAAGTTAATTTTATAACAATTTAAAAACATTTTCAATAGTATTAATGCTTAAATTAATAATATATTCTCTCTATATTTACATGTAAAGCCGTCATATTAACCAATTTCCACGGTGAATTTTTCGACAAAGTGGTCGGGATTATAGGACAGCTTGGCTTTTCTCAGCCCTTCCAGCCCCAGATCCTGTTCCCTGTTCACATACTCCATATGGGTCCACTGATTTGCCAGGAACTGCTGGTTTATCATCGGATAAAGCCCCTGTATTTCAGAATTTGCCTTTTCTATATGGATCACGACCGTATGGCTGTTCAGCTGTTCTCCCACAGTAAAGGCCTCCGGCACTCCGTTTACCTTTATGACAGCACCCTTCAATTCCAGCCGGTCATAGTTGTCCAGCAGATCGTAATTGGCCTTTCTTTCGGCAATGAGACTGCTCTGCTCGCTGTAATTCCTCTGGATACACCATTTTTCAAGTATATCCCTGCAGTCCTTTATGTTTGAAGCGGAAACCTCTTCGTATTCATAAGTATACAGCTTTTTAAACTTGTTTATGTGGTTCCTCTTCCCGTCCAGCTTTTTGCCCGCCAGCGTGGAAAGGCTTTTTACAGAGTATATATAATCGAAATTGTCCCTGTCCTCGGTTGTAGAAAACTCCATACCCAGCTTGTTCAAAGCGGAAATCTGTTCCGGGGAAACCCGCTTGAACCTGAATTTCCACCCCATTTCCGAAAAGTATTCTCTGAGCATGTAAACCGTACATCTTAAATTGTCAATCCTGCCGTAGTCTCCCACAGGAAAAAAGCAAAATGGCTCTCCGCCTTCCATTGCAGATATTACACATAAGAAATCATTTATTATGCCAAACCTGATTTTATAATAATCCCGCCACATAAAAAAGTTGGTAAAGTTCAGCTCTGATACCTGCAAATTTGCCATTTTGAAATAACTATCGAAACATTGCTTATCATGTATGGATATTTCTGAAATATTTAATGTAGCTGTTGTATGCAACCCAAAATCCCCCTATTGTATCAAAATATGGCCGTCAAGCCTGTATTGCAGTCAACTGCAGGCTATGGGCACTCTCCCTGTTAATCCCTTACATTTTTTATTATCTCAATTAAAAATGACACGGCGTTTACCATATCTGTTATTGAGATCTGTTCCTCCACACTGTGGACCTTGGTCATACCGACGCTTAAATCCACAGCTTCAATTCCCTTTGAATTGAAAATATTTGTATCGCTTCCGCCGCCCGTGGTAATGGCTTCAAATTTAAAGCCGGCTGCTTCAGCGGCGTTTTCCAGTATTCCTACGATTTTTGAATCCCTTTTGATGTCAAATGCCGGATACTCCTGCTGGGCTTTAAATTCCACCTGCCCGCCCCACTTTGCTGCAGCTTTTTCAAAGCATTCCCTCATATGGTTTGTCTGGGCCTCCAGCTTTGAATTTTCACGGCTTCTGGCCTCTCCCTGTATTTCCACCCGGTCACAGATTATATTTGTTGCCACGCCGCCCTTGACAATACCAATATTCGCAGTGGTCTCCTCATCGATTCGCCCCAGCTTCATTGATGAAATCGCATCTGCCATGATGGAAAAAGCGCTGATGCCCTTTTCGGGTTCCATCCCCGCATGGGCGGCCTTTCCCTTGATGACCGCGCTGATCTTGTTCTGAGACGGAGCTTTGACTGCGGCACAGCCTATACTGCCGTCGCTGTCCAGAATAAAACCGTACTTTGCGTATACCTTGCTGAAATCCATATTTTTAGCGCCTATCAAGCCTATTTCCTCAGCGATGGTAAACGCTATCTGAATATCCCCGTGGGGAATATTTTCCTCTTTTAATACCTTCAAAGTCTCAAGTATTATGACAATGCCCGCTGCATCGTCTCCTCCAAGTATAGTGGTGCCGTCGCTCTTTATGATATCTCCTTCCACAACCGGCTTTTTGCCTATTCCAGGCACCACTGTGTCCATATGCGCCGTTATCAGAATTGCCGGAACTTCTTTTGAACCTTTAACGGTGCAGATAATATTTCCGCATTCTCCCCCTGCTTTTTTACCGGCGTCATCTTCAACCGCCTCATAACCCAATGCTCCAAGCTTCCCCTTCAAGGTGTCGCACATGCTGCGTTCCTTAAGTGACAAACTATCTATCTTAACCAGTTCCAAAAACTCATCCACAAGTCTGTTCTTATTTACCAAATCAGCTCACTCCTCGTCAATTCCCGGATAAAACCGCCGGCTGAATGTTCCCGTGGAACTCCCGCCTGAAAATTTATTGGATATATCACTTCTAGTATACCCATTTATTAAAAAATTCGCTACCATTTTATATCCAAGTCAATTACTGTTGGCCGAAAACAATTGACTTTATAAAGCCCGGCGGATTTTTGTCCGCCTCTGAAACCCTGATTCCGCCGGCAACTTCACCACGGATATTTTACCAGCTGTCCCTGGGTTTTCATATGGGCAAAATTTTGCTGCCTTAATGCCTCGTATACCACGACGGCCACCGAATTGGAGAGGTTTAAAGACCGGATGCCCTCCTTCATGGGAATTCTGATGCAGGTCTCCCTGTTTTCCTTCAATAATTCTTCCGGCAATCCCGCCGTTTCCTTGCCGAAGAGTATAAAGCAACCGTCTTCGAATTTTACGTCGCAGTAATTGTGAATAGCCTTTGTTGTGGAGTAATACATTTTTTTGCCGCCATGCTTGCCCAAAAACTCATTTAAATTATCATAATAATTTACCTGCGCCTCATCCCAATAATCCAGCCCCGCTCTTTTTAAATACCTGTCCTCTATGGAAAACCCCAGCGGGCCTATCAGGTGCAGAACCGCACCTGTAGCGGCGCAGGTCCTGACAATATTTCCCGTATTCTGAGGTATCTCCGGTTCAACCAGAACTATATTAAACGACATTCCGTCCCATGCTCCTTTCAACGGCAAAGGAGCTTCGCTCCGCCTTTGCACATAACAATAAAAGATGGCGTATACCATCTTTCTAAAAATATATTCTATCAATCATATATTAACATATATTAAAATCTCAATCTTCAAAATAAAAGCCGCTCCAAATCAATAACCCGTGTTCATTGGTAACCGAAGCGGATTTTATCAGGGGCTAATCTTCTATGGATATATCTATCTCCAGAGTCTCTGTTTCATTCAGATGAAGCGGAATACAGATGGTTTTCATCTTGGATGGGCTTATCTGCAGGTTTTCACCCAGCAGCAAAGACGGAGGGGTTATTTCAATTCCTACTCCCTTATTATATAATAAAGTAGCCGTATTTCCAAGGATCATATTTGTCAGTTCGGACAATGCGCTCTTGGATATTTCATTCAATTCAGTAACAGGCGCTCCGAACATCATTGCTGAGGCTATGCGGAATGCGACCTCCTTTGTCATTGTAAAAATTGCCTGACCTCTTATCTTACCTGTGATTCCCACGATGATTAATATTGATTCGCCCCTATAGGGTGCGGATTTCAAAAAAACCTTTCCTAATTTTGCATCAACATTAGCAACTTGCTTCAAGACCGTTTGGCTTGCTTCAATAAAAGGGTTTACGTATTCTATGTTCATATACTATCCACCTTATTTTATATGTATTTAATTCTATATCCATATACTTCTAAAACTGTATAAATAAAAATCATATTTTATTATATACAATATAATTACAAAATTCTATATTTTTTTTTAATTTCTTCTATCGTACTTTCATTTTTCACTTAATATTGTTAATTCTGCTATATTATCTGATTATTTTACATTGTTTTTTGGGCAGAATTAACGGCAGGACCATGGCTTATATTTGCTGCGGCCCCGCCTGCCACAAATTCTCTTCTATTTTTTAGGCTTGGGTTTTGACAGCAGCGCCATTAAATATCCGAAAAATATAGCCGCGCCAAGTCCGGCGGCAGAAGCTTTGAAACCTCCCGTAAAAGCCCCTATGAGTCCATTTTCGTCTACCTCCTTAAACACTCCCTTTGCCAGGTTGTAGCCGAAGCCCGTAAGAGGAACGGTAGCTCCGGCCCCTCCCATATCAACAATTTTCTGATACCAGCCAAAAGCGCCCAGCACGACTCCCGCGACTACAAACAGCACTAGGATCCTGGCAGGCGTAAGCTTTGTTTTATCAATAAATATCTGTCCGATTGCACATATTACTCCACCGACTAAAAAAGCACTTAAATAACTCATTTTACCTCCTCTTCTGATTTCGCGCACTCAATCCAGGCTTCTGTGAATACTTACCGCATGCGCTATCCCCGGAATGGTTTCCTTTTGCTGTGAAGTTACAGGGCTCATTAACGCTCCCGTTGCAACAAATAAAACTCTTTTTAAATTGCCCTTCATCATTTCCCTGTATATATGCCCCGCCAGAACAGTGGCCGAACAGCCGCAGCCGCTTCCTCCCGAGTGCATGTCCTGTTGGTCCAGGTCAAAGATCAGCACTCCGCAGTCGTCATACCTGTTTTCGATATCCAGCCCGTTGATTTTCAGCATGTCGATGCAGATTCTTTTCCCCACCTTTCCCAGATCACCGGTGAGGATCAGATCGTAATAATCGGGTACCAGCCCGGTATCGGCAAAGTGTGTGAGAATGGTGTCAGCTGCCGCAGGCGCCATGGCCGCCCCCATGTTATTCACGTCGCTTATTCCAAGGTCGTTTATTTTACCCGTTGTCACGTGTTTAATATAGGGACCTGTTCCCTCCGATGTCAGCACAGCAGCGCCGGAACCCGTCACGGTCCATTGGGATGTGGGCGGTCTCTGGCTTCCCAGCTCCAGCGGATACCTGAATTGCCTTTCAGCAGAACAGAAATGGCTTGAGGTGATACAAACCACATTTTCCGCAAATCCTCCGTCTATCAGCATACTCCCCACACTCAAGGATTCGGCCATTGTGGAACAGGCGCCGAACAAGCCCAGGTACGGGACTTCCGTCTCCCTCAGCCCATAGGTTGCCGCAATACATTGATTCAACAGGTCGCCGGCCAAAACATAATCTATTTTGTCATTGCTCAGCTGGGCTTTTTGCAAAACCTTTGCAAAGGTCTCCCTTACCAGCTTGCTCTCAGCCTTCTCCCAGCTGTCCTCCCCCCATAGCTCATCGGGAATGATGTAGTCAAAGCTGGTCTTAAGATTGCCCTTTCCTTCTTTTGGGCCTACAAAAGAGGCTGTTGCTTTAATCGAAGGCGGATTTTTGAAAAATACCGTCTGCTTGCCCATATGTTTTTCTGCCATAGCTTCCCTCCTAAAGTATTCTGAAAATCAAGCGATAAACCCATTAATGAATTCAAGTGATAAAGTAATGTATAATTCCCACTATAATAGATGAACATATTCCGAATACGATTACCGGGCCGGCGATAACAAACATTTTCGCACCCATTCCCATGATATATCCCTCTGTTTTAAATTCCATTGCCGGAGAAACCACAGAATTTGCAAAGCCCGTAATGGGTACGATGGAGCCCGCTCCCGCAAATTTGCCTATATCGTCGTAGACATTCAGCGCTGTCAGGAATGCGCCAAGAAAGACCATTATCATACTGGTGAGATTGGATACCATTTCAAGGCTTAAGCCCCTGGCTTTCAGCAGATTAAAGATTATCTGGCCTATGACGCAGATAATCCCTCCTACTGCAAATGCTTTAAGAACATTTGCAAATATTTTTGAATTTGGAGAAACGCTTTTTACATAATCCGAATATTCCTGTTTTGTAAAACTCTTTTTCATAGGGACCTCCCATGCACATGCGGAAATCCGCCTGCAGATTTTTATGTTGTGCAGATAAAAGTGTGCCGGTTGGTCCGGCACACTGCACAAATGTTGCTTCGCTTTTTATGTTCTGCAATTTTTATAAAATTATTATGAAATACGAGTTTTCTTTTTCAGGAATATTATTCAAAGAAGTGGGGGCTAATTGCCGTTGGCTATCATTTTAAGCTTTATGTCCTTCAGTATTTTCTTTTCGATACGGGATACCTGTACTTGTGATATTCCAAGCAATTTCGCTATCTGGACCTGAGTTTTTTCCTTAAAATACCTGAGTATGATGATCTGACGTTCCCTTGTATCAAGGCTGTCAAGAATTTGCCTGATGGCTATTTTGTCGATCAGATCGATTTCACTGCTGTTATTATCGGCATTTATCCTGTCAATCAGGAGTATGGGGGAATTATCGCCTTCTCCCACAGTACTGTACAGGGATTCCGGGGTACACCCGGCTTCCATTGCAAGCACCAGGTCTTCAGGAGTAACGTTCATTCTCTGGGCTATTTCATTGACAGAGGGTTCCCGTCCCAGCTCCTTGCTTATGATCTCCTTTGTGATACGGGCTCTGGAAGCTATCTCCTTCAAGGACCTGCTCACTTTGATTATTCCGTCGTCCCTGATAAATCTCTTGATCTCCCCGATTATCATGGGAACGGCGTATGTAGAAAATTTAACGTCATAGGATGCATCAAATTTATTGATGGCCTTAATCAACCCAATGCTTCCTATCTGAAACAAATCATCTATTTCATAGCCCCTGTTCTGGAATCTTTTCACAATGCTCCACACCAGACCCACGTTTTTTTCAACAAGAATGGTCTGAGCCTGTTTATCTCCTGCTTTAGCCTTTATAATAAGTGTTAGAACTGCTTCATCGGTCATATCCTTCATAGCTTTCTAAACCTTTCTGTCACATATTTCACGGCCTGGCCGCCATCACCTGTGTTCTCATGAATATTATCAACCTGCGGCTTTTGCGGCATCTTACACTGCCAGTTGTAAATATTATTAGCGCTTATGTATATTTTTATACATTTATTACAAATATTTACATGTATAATTTAAAATTGCCCCTTTTGCCGTATTATCAGCTAAAATGGTTTCTGCCTCTCCGGCGGAATATTTTATTTGATTATTGAAAAATATCAGGATTTTAATTTCTTGAACATGGTGACAGTGGTTCCCTTGTTGAGTTCAGAAACTATGCCCACACTGTCCATAAAGCTTTCCATGACGGTAAAACCCATTCCTGAGCGTTCCAGATCCGGTTTTGACGTGTACAGGGGCTGTCTTGCCAGCTCCACATCTTCTATTCCCTTTCCCTCATCGGATATTATGATTTCAATTCCGGTATCGTAGAGCCTGCACACCATCTTTACAATACCGGAATTATTTTCGTAGCCATGTATTATGGCATTGGTCACAGCCTCAGAGACAGCGGTTTTTATATCCGCAAGTTCTTCCACGGTTGGGTCCAGCTGTGATGCGAAGGCCGCCGCCACAACTCTGCCGAAGGCCTCATTATTTGATTTACTCATAAACTCCAGCTTCATTTCATTTACAAGCAACATTCTATTTTCCTCACTCTCTTTTAGTCAAATTAGCCGCACAGGCTGGAAATCGCCTTGTCCAGATCGCTGTATGCAGGTATGAGCTTGAGAACTCCCGACATTTCAAAAATCTGCATTATTTTGGGGTTGGCGTTGACAATGGCAGCTCTGCCGTTGAGTTTTTGTACGTTTTTGTATCTCCCTACCACTACCCCGATACCCGAGCTGTCCATAAAATTTACGTTTGAAAAGTCAAAAATAATGTTTTTTACTGTGGCCCTGATAATTTCATTGTCGAGTTTTTGTCTTAAGTACTGTGCGGAATGATGGTCCATATCTTCCATAATCCTGATTATCAAGGTGGTTCCTTTTCTAAGCAGCTTTACATCCAAGGCTAATGCCTCCTTTTAATCACATTTTTCTTTAGTAATAATTTACACAGTACCTAATTCTATATTTCCCCGCTTTTACCTTTTCATTTCACCCTGCCTTTTTGATTTTCCCTTATCTGTTCCGCAATCTCGTCAAGCTTTCTCAGCCTGTGGTTCACCCCGGATTTGCCCAGTCTGGGATGCAGCATTTCTCCCAGTTCCTTTAAGCTGGCCTCGCTGTACTCCAGCCTCATGTTTGCTATTTCGATCAGATTTTCAGGAAGCTTGTCCAGCCCTGTTGAGGCTTGTATAAATCTGATGTTTTCCATCTGCCTTACGGAGGCGTTCACCGTTTTTTCAAGATTTGCGGTCTCACAGTTCACTATTCTGTTGACGTTGTTTCTCATATCCTTCAGGATCCTTACGTTTTCCAGCTCCATCAACGCCCCGTGGGCCCCTATGATATTCAGGAAGTCCACAATGTTCTCGCCTTCCTTTATATATGCCACAAAGTTGCCTTTTCTGGCAATTATTTTTACGTTTATGCCGTATTCCCTGAGCAGCTCTTTTATCATTTCGGCGCAATTCCTGTTCCGCGTGGATATTTCAAGGTGATAGGTCTTTTCAGGATCGCTTATGGAGCCTCCCGAAAGAAAGGCCGCTCTGAGAAAGCTCTTTTTGCAGCACACCTTTTTCAAAACGGTTTCCTGCGGCAGAAATTCCTCCTCTGAAAAAGCGCTTATCCCGAAATCGTAAAGTATTTTATTGATTATCTGCATTGAAGCCAGGATTATGGAGTATGAGACGTGCTTTTTCAGTTTGCTGCTCCTTCTGATAGCAACCTCGGGGCTTATGCCGTAGACCTTCCTTATGGTGGAGTACATCCGTCTGGCAAAGGCCGCATTTTCAGTGACCATCTTGACATTCCGCACGTCCCTGTCCTGTGAAAAAAGGTTTCCCGTCAGAATAACCCCCAATATTTCGGCCTTCATGCAGCAGGTATCGTGGTGCAGCTCTATCCTGCACAGTTCATCCTTTACTAAAGTTGAAAAAGACACTAAAACTCAACTCCTTGTCCACATATCCTTATATTTCCAAATCTTCTATCTTCACATCCTCAACCGCGGCCCTTAATATCTCAGCAACGCTCCAGGCCTGGGCAAAGCAGCCTCTGGGATAATGAGGGCTGTCTCCGTCCAATATCTCCGAAATACTTCCCAGGCCTCCGTCCTTTATGTGGTCTGCAAAGGGCAGTATAAAATCCAGCGCGTCCCTTCCCGCCCTGGCCTGACCGCCATTTACCCTGACATAGGCTTTTACGAACCTTCCCAGCAGCCATGGCCAGACTGTCCCCTGATGGTATGCACCATCCCTGCTCAGCACATCCCCTGTATATATGCCTCTGTACCGGGGGCTGTCCTGGGACAAAGTCCTCAGGCCATAAGGCGTGTACAGCTTCTTCCACACAACGTTTACCACAGCTCTGGCCTTACGGCCGTCCACAACCGGGTGGGACAGCCCCAGCGCAAGTATCTGGTTTGGCCTGATACTGCCGTCCCTGCCCTCTTCATTGACCACATCGTACAGGTATCCGCCTTCTTCATTCCAGAACACGGCATCAAAGGATTCCCTCGCCCTGCCGGCGACTTCTTTATATATGTCTGTATGGCCGAATTTATCAGCAAGCGCGGACATTACCATCAGTGCGTTATACCAGAGCGCATTTATTTCCACAGCCTTTCCGTGGCGCGGGGTCACCGTCCACTCACCTACCCTGGCGTCCATCCATGTCAGCTGGGTATGGCTGTTTCCTGCCGTTATGAGCCCGTCTCCGGACATTGCGATGTCAAAGATAGTTCCCTGCATGAAAGCGGCGCATATTTCCTCAAGGCGGCCATAAATCTTTTCCTCTATGAAACCGTAGTCTCCCGTATACTCCAGATAGCTATTTACCGCCTCAAAGTACCAGAGGGCCGCATCCACGCTGTTATACGCCGGTTCCTCCCCGCCGCCGGGAAACATGTTTGGTATAAGCCCATGTTCCACATATTTTGAAAAGGTATATAAAATCTTTTTTGCATCCCCATAGCGCCCCGTCGCCAGCGTAAGCCCGCAGAAAGCTATCATGGTATCCCGGCCCCAGTCGGCAAACCAGGGGTATCCGGCTATAATGGTTTTCGCGCCGGTGGAATCCCTGCGGACAATGAAGCTGTCGGCCGCCAATGCCAGGCGCCCGGTCAATTCATGGGTATAGCCTGTCCGGGCCAGAAGCTCAGCCAGGCGTCTTTCTTCAGCCGCTATTATTTCGCCGGCGTCCTCATTTCCCGTTTCAAAGGCTTCGCAGGTTGCCGTGAATGAAAATATTTTGCGTTCAAAAGGCTCCAATTCAAGGCTGAAGCAGCCCGGCATAAAGTGATCCTCTGTGCAGTCCAGCCCTCTCTCCTGCTCCGCCGGGTAAAACATATTGTAAAAATAGCAGTTCTCCAGCTTCCGCAGCTGTCCCCCGCTTGTCCGCATACGGAGCCTTACATCCGATCCCCCACGGGACACTGTCATTTCCTGCCGGCCTACCTCCGCCGTCAGGTTCAGGCTGTCCCTCCTGCTCAGGTAATGGTGGTCCCTGAAATTGACCAGGGGCGTCAGCCTGAAAGTAGCCTTGACCGCTCCGTTCCTGATTTCATATCTGACGGCTACGGTATTTTCTCCATGCTTCATGGCAATTTTCTTTTTTATTATCATATCCCCGCAGCTGTACACAAACTCCGGCAGATAGTTCAGCCTGAACCTCTGCAGCTTGTCAAAGCCCCGGTTTACATACCCGTCTCCCGTCATGAAGGACGAGAGGGATATGTCGCTTCCATCCTCAAAAACCAGATCCTCAAGCACATTTGACAGAAGCAGGTATCTGTCCCCGGGCGGCTTCAGCGCCGCAACCAGCAGACCGTGGTATCTCCTGCAATTGGAACCTGTCACACTGAGGGAGGCATACCCGCCTGTCCCGTTTGCTATCAGCCATTCCCGTTCGGCACCCCGGGCGTAATCATACCAAAAGCTCCCGCCAAACTCCATAAATACCTCTCGTTTGAAACCCCGCCTGGGGTTCCCTTAAGCGAAGAAACCCGTACATGTATATAAAAATGTCTGCTTCGCGTTTTATCCTATTTTGTTTATCCTGTCCCTGGAATAGTAGTAGTCCAGAATCCGCTCCTTATCCCTTGACAGCACCAGCTCCGAAACAAGCTCGATTATTTTTTTGGCAAGCTTGTTGGAATCGTGTCTTACATAATTATTATTTACAGCTTTAAAATCGCCTGTGATCAGTTCGATACCCATTCTCGCCACAACATCCGCATCCACCCGGACCAGTTCCGCTCCGTCCAGCTTGTAACGCTCGCTGAGCTCGTCGGGAATAGGAGCTGTGTTCACTATGCAAAAATCAATTATCCCCTTTTTGGAATGCTTCTCAATTGCCTTGATATGATCGCTCAGGGAATATCCTTCCGTCTCGCAGGGCTGCGTCATAACATTGCACACATATACTATCAGCGCTTTTGTTTTAAAAAGCGCCTCACAGACTCCGTCCACCAGCAGGTTCGGTATTATGCTGGTGTAAAGGCTGCCTGGCCCCAGCACCACTATATCGGCCTCCATGATGGCATCTATCGCTTCATTTAACGGCTTTACATTCTGCTGGTTTAGAAATACCCTGTTTATTTTTGATTTATCTTCGCTGTCCCTGTGCCCGATATTGGATTCTCCCAGGATGGTCTCTCCGCTGTCGGTTTCCGCGCACAGCCTCACATCATCCAGGGTAATTGGCAGCACCTTGCCGGTTACGGCCAGAACATCGCTCATCTTTTTTACCGCTTCCTCAAAACTGTCCGAAATACCGTCCATGGCGGCCAGAAAGAGATTTCCGAAGCTCTGTCCCTTCAGCATTCCGTCCTGGAACCGGTACTGCAGGAGCTTCTGCATGATGGGCTCCGTATCGGCCAGAGCCAGTATGCAGTTACGGATGTCTCCGGGAGGGAGCATTCCAAGCTCCTCTCTCAGCATTCCCGAGCCGCCGCCGTCGTCGGCCACCGTAACCAGGGCCGTAAGATTGGAAGTATACTGCTTCAAGCCTCTGAGCATGGTGGACAGACCTGTGCCGCCTCCCACTGCCACAATTTTGGGGCCTTTTACCAGAATCCTCTTTTCATGCAAAAGGTTGCTGAGGCCCTCGGTATTCAGAGACGTATTCCAGTTCTTCCGGCTCAATTCCTTTAAAATCGAATCAATAAGGGCCTTTAAAGCCCTCAGCACCACGGCGATCCCCAGCAGGCCGAGAGCAGCCATCAGTATGATGAACAGCGGGCCCCTCTCATAATTATTTATAATCAGCATTATTCCAATGCATACCAGCACAAGACCTGCCACAAGCGCCAAGCTCCACCTTTTTATTCCAACACCCGGAATCAACCAATCCGAAGCTCTCATTTTGCAACTCCCCTGCCATCTTTTTCTATATCCCTGTGCTCGATAATGACCCTGTGCGAGTTGGCCTCGAGCCTTCTGTACAGTTCGTCGGCTATGGCCACAGACCTGTGCCGGCCGCCTGTACATCCTATCCCTATGTCCAGCTGGGATTTCCCCTCCTTTATATAGTTGGGTATGAGAAAATCCAGCATATCGTCCAGCTTTGTTATAAACACCTTTGTTTCCGCGGCATCCAACACATATTTTTTTACCATTTCTTCCTTGCCTGTCTTGTGCTTCATAGGGGCAATATAATATGGATTTGGAATGAACCTCACATCAAAGACCAGGTCGCAGTCGGTTGGTATGCCATATTTGAAGCCGAAGGAAACTATATTTATGATAATGCCCTTAAAGGTCCTGCCTTCCAGAAATATTCCGTTTATCTCCTGCTTCAGCTGCCTTGTGACAAGTGTGGACGTGTCTATAATGTAGTTGGCCTTTGACTTAATGACCTCCAGCGCTTTGCGCTCCTCCCTTATCCCCTTGAGAAGCCGGCCTTCCTGCGACAGTGGGTGCTGCCTCCTGCTTTCCTTGTATCTCTTTACAAGAACGTCGTCGTCGGCTTCCAGAAAAAGTATCTCATAAGAAAACCCGGACTGCTTTACTTCGGCCAGGGCCGGAAACAGGTCATGGAGAAGCGCTCCGCCCCTTATGTCTATTACCAGAGCGATCTTTTCCATCTTGCCCTCGCTCTGGGCGCTGATTTCGGCAAATTTGGGAATCAGCGCGGGCGGCAGATTATCCACACAGAAAAAACCTATATCCTCCAGATACTTTGTCACAAGACTTTTGCCCGCTCCCGACATACCTGTCACTATTACGAATCTCATGTGTTTCTCCATTTCCGGCATTGGGACAAATCAAATTCCCTTACCTTCTGCAGTAAATAATTTTACGAAAAATCTCCTACGATTCTTATTTCAGGCTCCAACTGTACGTTGAACTTTTCCTTTACGGTGCTTTGAATATATTTTATCAGATTTAACACATCTTCGCAGGTGGCATCCCCTTTGTTTATTATAAACCCGCTGTGCTTGTCGGAAACTTGGGCGCCGCCCTTTCCGAAGCCTCTCAGGCCGCAGTCGTCTATAAGCTTGCCCACGAAATACCCCTCCGGCCTTTTGAATACGCTGCCGGCGCTGGGCCATTCCAGAGGCTGTTTGTCCCTGCGCCTGAAATTGAAGTCCTCCATCTGTTTCCCGATGCCGGACGCATCTCCGTGTTTGAGCTTTAAACGGGTTTTCAGCACAATGCCCCTTGTTTTCTGGATAATGCTTGAACGGTAGGAAAAGCAATGCTGATCTCCGGTGACCACTGTAATTTCACCGTTGGCGTTCATGTATTCCGTCTGGTAAACCACCATGGACATCTCCCCGTTATAAGCCCCCGCATTCATGGTGACGGCGCCGCCTATGGTGCCGGGTATGCCTTCCGCGAACTCCAGGCCCGTCAGGGAATTCTGCAAGGCCAGCTTTGCGGCTCTTGAAATCAGCAGGCCGGCCTCAATCTCCATCATGTCTCCCCCAACAGTGCATTTATCCATATTTTCGTATATTTTAACAACAACACCCCTGATGCCCTTGTCTGAAACCAGCAGGTTTGTTCCGTTCCCCATGACCATATACGGTATGCCGGAACCGGAAAAATACCTTACCAGTTCTCCGAGCTGGACAGTATTTTCAGGGACTGCCATAATATCGGCCGGTCCCCCGATTTTAAAGGAAGTGTGTTTGCTCATAGGTTCATCAATTAAAACTCTTTCTTCTCCTAAAATTGAAGCAAGCCTTTTAACCAAATCTCGATTTTCCAAATTGCAGCACTCAGCCTTTCTTTATTCTATTTCGTCTTTCCGCCAGATAACTTTCCATTCTCTCCACAGAACTGGTTACCACCAGTTCCTCGGGCATGCCTATTTCATCCATCAGCCTGTATACATTGCTGAATTTTCCGATGCTGAAGCTGATGTGGGCGTCGCTTCCCGTGGTCACTCTCACCCCGTACTTTTTGCAAGTGCGCAGTATCTCGGCGCAGTTGCCTTCGCTGCCGGTCCTCACAAAAAAGGAATGATCGTTTATTTCAATCAGCTTGTCGTATTCCTTCGCCGCCTTGACCACCTTTTCGATATCGATCTGGAATTGCGGGTTTCCCGGATGTCCAAGCACATCGATATACGGATTTTCCAGTATCTTGACCGCCCCCCTGGTGTGGTCCTCCACAGTGGAGGGCTGGATGCATATGTCATGAAAGCTGGCCAGCACCAATTCAAGCTTTTTCAAATAGGACTCCGGCAGGTCCACCTCTCCATTATAACTCATTATATTCAGTTCCACACCTTTAATTATACGCACTCCGTAGAGAAACTCCGGGATTTCCTTCAGATTTCCGAAATGGTATAAATAAGGCGCCCCCTTCATAGCCGGTCCGTGATCCGACATGTTTATCATTTTCATTCCGTTTTTAAAAGCTTCCTGTGCATTTTCCTGAATAGTGCTGTATGCATGCCCGCTTGATATAGTGTGTGTATGTGTGTCCGCTACTATGTTCAAAATGACCTCCAATATTAAGAATACCTCCCGGGGCCCATTGCCGGCGGGTAAAATCCCCCTACTGCAAAAATACTGCTGCAAAACCATTTTCAATTTTGCAACAGCACCGTGATTTTATCATCTGAATCCCGAGTCCTTGTATTCTTCAGATTTATTAATATTTCCAAGAACTCTTTCGCTAAGAGCCTTTGCCGCGTTATAACCCATTTTCTTCTGCCTGTTGTTCATGGCGGCGACTTCTACTATTATTGCCAGATTTCGGCCCGGACTGACAGGAATATTGAGACAGGGTACCATCAAGCCCAATATATCTGTGTATTCTTCCTCAAGTCCCAGTCTATCATAAATCTTCTTATCATTCCAGTGTTCCAGCTTGATAACCAGATTTATATTTTCGGTCATCTTGACCGATCCCACACCGTAGAGGTTCTTTACGTCCAGTATGCCTATGCCCCTTATTTCTATAAAATGCCGGATAATATCCGGCGCCGTACCCACAAGGGTCTTATCCGAAACCTTCCTGATCTCCACATTGTCGTCGGCTACCAGCCTGTGCCCTCTTTTTACAAGCTCAAGCGCTATTTCACTCTTTCCGACTCCGCTTTCACCCAGAATGAGAATGCCCTCGCCGTAAACCTCCACCAGAACGCCATGCATACTGGTCCTGGGTGCCAGCTGCAGATTCAGGTATCTGATAACCCCGCTCATAAACCGGGATGTGACATCGTCGGTTCTGAGAACGGGTATGTTGTGTTTTCTTCCAACCTCTATCATCTCCGGGAAAATGCCCAGGCCTCGTGCAACCACCATGCAGGGAAATCCGCATTTAAAGAAATTGTCCAGCCTCCTGTAGCGGTCTTCCTCTCTCAGCTGCATTAAATAGGCCGTTTCCCCTTTTCCTATGATCTGCATTCTGTCTGTCCCAAAGTACTCCATATAGCCGGCCAGCTGTAAGCCCGGCCTGTTAACATCCGCGGACGTTATGCACACGTTTTCATAATCCTTGCAGCCTGTCAGCTCTTCCAGCTGAAATTCTTCCATTATTTCTTTTATAGTAACAGAAAACATATTTTATCTCCATTTCCGGTCCGGTGTACAAATTTCTGTTTCATCTATATTTCAACACCCAAATCCCTGTAAACAGTAAGTATTTATTTTACATTTATTATATAATACCCTGAAAGAAAATAAAACACGGCATTTTCCACGAAAAATGGCAAAGGGACTGTAGCAATATTTCTTTAAATACTCCAGTCCCTTTCATATGAATCTGTTCCAAACAGCTATTTCTTGCCGGTGATCCTCATTTTATAGAAGGAACGCCATACAAACACCACTGCCAGTGCCAGGAAGGCTATTCCCACAAAGGGCGCAATATCCTTGAAGGATTCAGATATGGCTATTTCCATGGCGAGAAGTCCGAACAGCGTGGTAAATTTAATTATGGGATTCAGCGCAACGGAGGAGGTGTCTTTAAAGGGATCTCCCACCGTATCGCCCACAACCGTGGCATCGTGGAGCGCTGTGCCCTTTTGCTTCAGCTCCACCTCCACAACCTTTTTGGCGTTGTCCCAGCAGCCCCCCGCATTGGCCATAAATATGGCCTGGTATAGCCCGAAAACGGCTATGGATATCAAATAAGCCACAAACCATGCCACCGGTTCGTTTCCGCTTCTGGGCGCAGACAGGAATGCAAACCCCAGCGCAAAGGAAAATATGGCTATAAATATGTTCAGCATGCCTTTCTGGGCATATTGGGTGCATATTTTTACAACCTCCTTGGATTTGGCCGTAGCCGCCCTGGGGCTGGCATTCTCATCAAGCTGTATATTTTTCTTGATGTATTCCACAGCCCTGTAAGCGCCTGTTGACACCGCCTGGGTGGAAGCGCCCGTAAACCAGTATATGACCGCCCCGCCGCACAGGAAGCCCAGTATGGTGTAGGGGTTTAAAATATTCAACACTTCTTCTGGCTTTACACCCAGCACATTCTGTATAACCAGGATCAGGGAGAAAATCATTGTAGTGGCCCCCACTACCGCAGTGCCGATAAGCACCGGCTTGGCGGTGGCCTTGAAGGTATTTCCCGCCCCGTCGTTGGCCTCCAGGAAGTATTTTGCGCTTTCAAAATCCGGTTTGAAGCCGAAATCCTTTTCAATCTCTTCCGATATATCCGGAATTTCTTCTATAAGCGACAGCTCATAAATGGACTGGGCATTGTCCGTCACAGGTCCGTAGCTGTCCACGGCAATGGTGACCGGCCCCATTCCCAGGAAGCCAAAAGCCACAAGTCCAAAGGCGAATATGGACGGATAGGACATGATATCCCCAAGTCCGAATTTGCTCGCCGAATATGCGGCAAACATCAGCACAATAAACACCAGGCCCTTCCAGAAGGCGCTGAAGTTCCCGGCAACCAGGCCGGAAAGTATGTTCAGAGAGGCCCCGCCCTCTTTAGAAGCCGTGACCGTTTCATTTACATGAATGGATTTGGGGCTGGTAAATATCTTGGTGAATTCAGGTATCAAAGCGGCTCCAAGCGTACCGCAGCTTATGATAATGGAAAGGACTATCCACAGATTGCCGGCCCTGTCATCTGTGGCGGTTCCCGGGCCGATCATTATAAAGCTTACCAGGAAGGTCACTATTATGGACAATACCGACGTGATCCACACAAGGCTGGTCAGCGGCTTTTCGAAATCCATATCGTCTTTGCCGCCGAACCTTATCCTGCTGAAAAGTTTATTTATGTAGAAGGCCGCCACCGAAGTGACGATCATCAGCACGCGCATTGTAAAAATCCATATGAGCATATTGCCCTGAAGCTCTCCTGTGACTGCCAGAACTATAAATGTAATAAGCGCCACGCCTGTGACTCCATAGGTTTCAAAGCCGTCGGCGGTGGGGCCCACGCTGTCGCCCGCATTGTCGCCGGTACAATCGGCTATGACGCCGGGATTACGCGGATCGTCCTCTTTGATCTTAAAAACGATTTTCATAAGGTCGGACCCGATATCCGCAATTTTTGTGAATATCCCGCCCGCTATACGAAGTGCGCTGGCGCCCAGGGATTCTCCTATGGCAAAGCCTATAAAGCTCGCTCCCGCCAGCTCGTTTGGTACGAAGCGGAGAATGATGAGCATCATGATGAGTTCCACGCATATGAGGATAACTCCTATGCTCATTCCGGAATCCAGCGGTATATTCAGCAGCTTCAACGGCTTTTTCTCAAGAGAGGAAAAGGCCATCCTGCTGTTTGCAAGAGTGTTCATCCTGATCCCATACCAGGCGACTCCATAGGAACCCAGTATTCCTATAACAGTCCAGCACAGAATAAGGATCACTCCTCCTACGCCCTTATCCTGCAAAAAGCCGAAATAAAACGCAATGCACACCCCTATGAATACCAGCAGCAGTGCAAGAAATTTTCCCTGCTGGATCAGATATGTCTTACAGGTCTCGTAAATAGTGTCCGCCACATCCAGCATGCTTTTGTGCGCCTTTATTTTTTTGACCTTCAGAAATTGAAACAGACCGAACAGCAAACCCAGTATACAAACCAGCATTCCAATGTATAGCAAATTATTCTGCCCGGCCGACAATTCCGGCGTGACAATGTCCGCTTCTCCCGCAAAGGCCACCAGGGGGGTAAAAACTACCATGAACACACTTATCGACAGTATTTTTGCTGCTCTTTTAAACAACCGTTTCAATTGTGAATACATGTGCACTCCTCCTTTTTACCGCTATGGTAAAAAAATCATACACTATATTCTATAGTCAATGTATTCACAACATTCTGCTTTTTTGAAATTAACTTTCCGCAAATAGACTTTCCGCCCGGTTGGTATACTCGTTTACAAAAGCCTCGATCCGTTTCCTCAGTCCGGCGGCTTCGGATGAATCAAACCTTACAAGGTCTGCTCTTTCGTCTTCCGGTTTGTAAAGGATATAAGTACATATCTCCTTTAATTCACCGTTTAAGTCCTTCAGCAGCCGCAGAGCCTTTTCCCTGTCGATTTTGCTCCGGGGATCCGTCACTTCTTTAAACACAGGGTCATAGCACCATATGAGAACATCGTACATTTTGGTGTGCAAATTGTCATCATACCCGTTAAATGCATAATTGTAGCAAATTTGATTTACATACAGGCTGTAGCTCTTCCCGTCCTCATAATCATTGCCGCCCTCTTCCTGCTGTAAATAGTTATCCGCATAACGGGTCATCTGGTAGAGGGAATTCCACTCCCGGGCCACATTCCGCCCAACCTCCGTCTTCATTTTTCCCATAAGCTCCAGGCTGTACGAAGATATGACAATACCAGCCCCAATGCCCAGCACCAGCGCCAGAATAGAATATCTGCAGATGCGCAGGGCGGCCACGGCCCTGTCTTCATCCTCCAGTCCCGTTATAAATCCGGCGGCCTTTGCAAATGCAAAAATCAGACCGCCAAAAATCAGTATAAAAAGCGGTATCAGTATTGCTCTTCCTTTCAGCTCATTCTGAAAGGAACGTATATAGCCCATATAATATGTGATCTTCCACACAAGGCCCGAAAGGACTGCAAAAGCTATCATGGCGGCAGAAAACAGCAGTATTGTGTTTCTGATTTTCCTTCTGAACTTTGCAGACAACCTCTCCTTATATTTTATGACCTCTCCGTCCAATTCCTCTTTTGTAATCCCATCCAGCCTGTAAAATTCAAATTCCGTATCCGAGGCGGGCAGAGGCCTGTTTTCTGAAACTTCCTTAAGCAGCTGGTCCAGCTCTTCTATGCAGGTAATATCCTCATATTTTATCTGCTCCAACCGCTTTAAAATACCGGCTTTAAAAGCCAGCTCCTCAGACGCCCGTGAACAGTATTCTTTTAATATATCCCCTATTTTTTCGGGCCTGTCGCGCATCTCCACAATGTCCGAAATGCTGAAATCAAGTTTTCTCAGGTCTGCGACCAGATTAAGCCGCTCCACATCCTCCCGGGAATATGAACGGAATGCCCTCCCGTTTATTTCTTCCCGTTCCGGAACTATCAGCCCTTTATCTTCATAAAACCGGATGGTCTTTTCAGTTAATCCGGTCAGTTTTACCACTTCTTTTATTTTCATGTCTGCCGCCTTTTCATGTTTTCATAATGGATTTTATAGCGATTTTCAATAGAAATATACCATATGACCTTAGGTAATATGCAAGAAAATTTTTAAAGATCCGTTTTCTTTCTGTAACTTTTAAGAAAAATTGCTCCCGGATGGAAACGAGGTCTTCTGATAGTATAGAATATCCCGCCTGGCAACCTGATAGTCATTATTATCCGGCTGCCAGGCGGATCGCCGGCATATGTCTCAAACACCGGCGCTGCTTGCAAAAAGCCTTTTCAAAAAACAAATCTAATCAATCGGTACGCATATCTCACAATAATTCTCTTTTACCATTTCAGCCCGGTATCTTTCCATAACAGGTCTTGTTTCATCCGATTTAAGCCCCTGCCTGAACAGCTCGGGAAAAATTGACTGCCATGCTTTTTGAACCTTTTCAGCCGTATGCCCTATTTTAAAAACTGCGTATTTTCCCCCGGGAATACTGCCTTCACTGACATTATCACCGTCTATGCAACAGTCCTCCGAAATAATGATACAAGTGTCATAACGGCAATTTTCAGGCTTGACAGCTTCAGGATTGTCATGGGCAATCCCCAGTATGACAGATTTTTCATTGAGCAAATCCCTGGAACCGGCCCACTTTTTCAATTCTTCCATTATCAGTACATTCTCCTGCCCATAAGACCCTATCCGCCTTATATAGGCAATTTTAGAAGATGGAATATCTTCAAATTCCATATCCATTCAATATTTATTTCCTTTCATCGTAAAGTACATCGATGTCTGGAAACATCCTATAATGATTTAAAATATAAAGCAAGCAATATTTTAAAATTTTACGAAAAATACTTCCTGCTCCGGACATAAACCCTCCTTTACCGGATGTTTTGCACTTATATCCACTTTGGAATCTGACAACGGATTATTCAAAACAAGAAAATCCAAAAAAATTTTTAACATTGTGCTATTGACATAAGGATTATAAAAAGTATAATATGTGGTAAAAGTTATACTTTTTATAACACGTTATACTCAAATTGAAAGTGAGGAGATAAATTTGAAAAAATCAATATATGTAATTATCCTGATAATAATCATCATAACCGCCGCCATAGTATTTACCGTCATCAAGTTGAGAAGCAATTCTAAAAATGTGAAGGCATCAGCTTATGTAATCAGAAATGTACACATTATAACCGGCGACGGAAAAGAAGAATTCAACAAAAATATACTAATAAGCGGCAAAAAAATAATGAAAATAACTGATGAAAAGATACCGGTTAAAAATTCCGTGGTTATGGATGGAACCGGAAAAACACTAATGCCGGGATTGATCGACTCGCATATGCATATACAGGGTACGACGAATACAAGTGAGAAGGAGAGCGACGAATTTCTGAAAAACAGATTGCCCGAACAATTTTTCAGCCTGCTTAAAAATGGCGTAACAACCATAAAAGAATTGGGCGCTCCGGAGAGCTTTATATACAAATTGAGGGACAAACTGAACAGCGGTGAGATAACAGGCCCGAATCTGTTGATAGTAGGCCCCAATATCACCGCAAAAGGCGGACACCCGGCAGTTACCCTGGGAGGGAACAATCCCTGGATCAGGGAGGAAATGGCCGAAGAGATTGAAAATGAGCAGCAGGCACGTCAAGCGGTAAAAAGACTGGCCGGAAAAAAGGTTGACTTTCTCAAAATCGTTTACCAGGGCGGAAAATATTATTATTTTGAAAAAGAGTTAAGGATTAATAAACTGGACATCCAACTGGTAAAAGCCATTATTGAGGAGGCTGAAAAATACAATCTTAAAGTGACGGCGCATACAGCTTATGAAGCCGATGTTCTGGAACTGCTTCAAACAGGCATCTATGGACTGGAACACGGAATTACCGACAAATATATTTCCGATGATAATGTAATGGAATTATGGAAAAGCAAAGGGGTGTATTATGTCCCCACGATCCAGGTTTTGACCGGGGAGCATGACAAAAATGCTATTAAATACAGCATGTACAACTTAAAAAAACTGCATGACTACGGAGTTAAAATCGCACTGGGGACTGACAACATGCTGGAAGTCCTGCCTGGCGATATTGTCCATAAGGAACTGGAATATTATGTGGAAGCTGGCCTGACGGAAATGGAAGCTCTGGTCACAGCCACCCGTAATTCCGCTGAATATTTAGGTATTCTGGATAAAACAGGAACCGTAGAAGAAGGAAAGAATGCTGATTTAATACTGCTGGACAGCAATCCTCTGGAAGATATACAAAACATCAATAATATAAACACAGTTTTTAAAGACGGCGGTATTGTTTATTCAAAGACGGCCTCAAAAAAGATCGTATTGGATGAATATACTTTTCCCTCCTACGATACGCTGGTATATACCGACAATACTTTAGCAGCCTCCAAAAACGCCCTGGAAAAGAATTACGCATTAGACCGGTTCAGCACTTCAGGCATCATAAAGCTTGATTATCTGGATAAAGGCAGCAGCATCATTGAGGAAACCTTCCGGACAAAAAAGAATCTGGAGACAACGGAATGGAGCTATATCAAAGCGTCGGAGGGAACCGATATAAAAGCTGCCGCCAAAGATAATTCAATTACTCTCACAGGAAAATTCAAAAATAAAGAGGTCAATAAGAAATACCCGCTTGACTCGCTGCCCTGGATGCAAATGGGCGTGTTTGATTTATGCCCGTTTGTGAAATCGGACTATGAGAAAATATCCTATTATTCAATAGGTACCGACGGCCGTGGAGCTTTAAACCTGACGGAATTTAATTCGCAAAAGGAAGGTGAGGAAATTGTAGAAATAGACGGCAAAAAATATGAATGCATAAAAATCGGTACGGTCATCTCCCAATACTCCTTCATATGGAAGGGATACAGCTGGCACGACAAGGAGACCGGCACCCTTATCAAGTATGCTGCAAAAGGTCAGGAACAAAATGCCCTATCCATAAAAAAATAGTTTTTGCAGGCGAAGTCCCGCAGGACTTGTGGCCTTTTTTCCATAATGCGTTTCATATTGACTATAAATTTATATAAGTTACAATAAGTTATACAAGTAATACAATTACTGAAAGATGAGGTGCGGTATATGAATCTGAAGGTACCGGAAGGGAAATTTATAAGCACTGTAAAAGTCGGTGAAAAAGGGCAAATAGTAATTCCCAAAGGAGCCAGGGACCTGTTTGATATAAAGCCTGGGGATACCTTGCTTTTGCTGGCGGATAAAGACGGAGGCATTGCAATATTGCAGTATGACGATTCCATGGATTTTACAAAGGTGTTATCTTCCCTGCAGGAAAAATATAAGGAGAAGGGTTGAAAGAAACTAAAAAAAATTGTAAAGGGGGCCCATGCCAAACTTTCATGATGTTTTGTGCGAGATGCATGGCATGGGCATATAAATGAATATATTACAAAAGCGCCTTTACCTTTTGCTCCACTCCTGCCATATCCGCGGTAGGCTCAAATCTTTCCACAACTCTTCCTTGCCGGTCCACTAAGAACTTGGTAAAATTCCATTTTATACTCGGTTCATTTTTATAATCAGCATTTTGTTTTTGAAGCATGTCATCCAAGACCGCTGATAATTTGTGTTCCGGGTCAAAACCGCTAAACCCTTTCTGACTGACCAAAAACTGGTATAAAGGCGAAGCGTTTTCCCCGTTAACCTCGATTTTTGAAAAAACAGGGAAAGAAACTCCGTATTTAAGAGTACAGAAGTTTACAATTTCTTCATCCGTACCTGGCGCCTGATTACCAAACTGGTTGCACGGGAAGTCCAATACCGAAAAACCCTGCTCCTTGTATTTTTCGTACAATTTTTCAAGTTCCTCGTACTGAGGGGTGAAGCCGCAGGCTGTGGCAGTGTTGACAATTAACAGCACTCTGTTCTGATATTCGTTAAGGGAAACATCTTTTCCGGTGGTATCTTTGACTTTAAAATCATATAGGCTCATTTTAACATTCCTCCAATTCAGTTTTATCAAATTAAATTTTACTAAATTTAAATGAGCTTGTCAATAATATTAAATCGTTTTCATGCTTTTGCTTTGCAAAATAGTCTTCTTTGAATGCTTCAAATGCTGTCTTGACTTAATTTCCGTTGATTATGTGTTTATTTTTGCAGGTTAAAGAAGCGATAAAACTGAGCCTGTTTGGCAAGCAGATCATTTAAGCTTCCTATTTCCACGATACATCCATCTTCCATATAAATGATCTGGTCATAAAGCTTAAGTAAGTCATTACTCAGATTGTGGGTAATTGTAATCAGTGTCAGGCCATCTATGGCAAGCAATATTACACTCAATTTTTTGAAACCAGGTTTATCCGCCCGTTTGAAATGCTGCCCGGAGTTTTTCTATTCTCCGTGTCACGCTTTCATGTACAATTCCGTTATTTTCCGCAATCTCAAATCCGTGAACGGTTCTTTGGGTTTTGTAAAGTTCTGTGGTGACGCCGCTATTTTTTAATGCTTCTGCAAAGGCAATCCCCTCGTCCCGCAAACAATCGTACTCCGCCACCTCTATATAACTTGGCGGCATTCCTTCCAAAGAAGCGGCTTCCGCCGGTGAAGCATATTCTTTTTTGTCCGGCAAGCCGTTTTTTAGATACATCCTCCACATTTTGGCGTTTAATTTGCTATTCCATAGCGGTGTGTCAACAAATTCTTTCATAGAGTTACCGGTCTGACGTTTGTCCACTACAGGGTAGATAAGCATCTGGAAACAGGGCATTGGAATTTTACGGTCCCTTGCCACCAGACAGACCCCCGCAGCCAGTGCACCACCGGCACTGTCCCCGCCGACAGCAATCCGGTTTTTATCAATGCCGAGACTTTCGGCGTGCTCCTGTATCCAACAAAAAGCAGAATAGCAATCCTCCAATCCAACCGGAAAAACATTTTTAGGCAGCAATCGATAATCCACAAGCACCACCTTGCAGGGAGTTCTTAAAGCATAATCACAAGCAAGTCTTTTTTGGTACGACGCCGCCTGCATGGCAAAAGCCCCGCCGTGAAAATAAACAAGACACGGCAACGGCGAAATCCGGCCGGCAGGTTCAAGGATGGCTGCATTGATTGCCGCTCCCTGATAACCTATGATTCTATGCTTGGTTTCGATAAGTCCATTTGGCATTTTCACTCTATTTAAGGACTTTGTCATAAAAACGTTGATAAGCGGCAATATTGCCGGATTCATGGGAGGTTTAATATTCTTATATTTCATGAAATCTGGATGAATATTATAATTTTCCATTTATATATCTCTCTTTGCCTTCTTTTTGTTTTTACCTGCTACAAAGATTATAACATAAAAAATCGTTTCCATAGGGCTCAATTCCTATATTCTCCGCAGAGAATGCACAAGAAAGGGTTCCCGCTTTGCGGGGTGGGAGGTCAGGGGGGGAATACGGGGGGACTGGTCCCACCCGTAAGGCGCTTCGCGTTTTTGTAATAACAAAAACGCCTGTGTTTTCCGTAGAAAATGCACAAAAAGGGGTCCCCACAAAGTCATGGACTTTGCGGGGAAAAGGAGGAGCGATGGAGCGGATCGAGTAGGAGGTAAGTGATTATTTCACTTACCGACCTCTCACACCACCGTACAGGCTATTCAGCATACGGCGGTTCCTTAGTTTACACAAATTTGTTTATAGTAAT
>JAEWSZ010000075.1 GCA_023397905.1 Bacillota bacterium
CAAAAAGCTCCCCCAGTAAAAAATTCATATAGCCTAATTTATCCACTGTGGAAGTTTTCACATCAAACAGTTCAAATATTTTTTTGCGTATTCCGGCTTCAAAGGGCAGGTTTTCAAAAGCGCAAAGCTTGATGATAGCCGTATCACTATTGGTGGTTATCTCAACTAACGCGGCATCTATTCCGTCCACGGAGGTTCCCGACATCAGACCTACCGCTCTCCGTACAGGCTTTTTCACTATATTTTCAAACATACGGACCTCCATTGACTTATCTGCCCATGGGCAATAGCCATCCTGCTGATTTTACACTTCTCTTATGCTTCTATCATCCTTTTACGGCTCCAACGGTCACACCCTGCAAAAAGTATTTCTGAAGGCTGAAGAATAAAATGAACATTGGTATTGCCGATATGGTGGCGCCTGCCATCATAGGCGAAAAATATGTGGTATTGGCAAACCGGAAGCTTTTCAAGCCGACCTGGATTGTCTGCATATCCATGGTCTTTGTTACCAGGAAGGGCCAGAAGAAGGTGTTCCAGTTTTCCATAAACGTCATTATTGCCATTACGGCCAATACGGTCTTTGAAAGGGGCATAATAATTCTCACAAATATCTGAAACTGATTGCAGCCCTCTATTTTGGCGCATTCTATAACTTCTGTGGGAAGTGTGGACATGAACTGCTTTGCAAGGAATATGTTATACACCCCGCACAGTGTGGGCATTATAAGCGACAAGTAGGTGTTTGACAGGTTGAATATATTAACGATCAATATATACAGCGGAACCTGCGTTACCTGATAGGGAATCATCATCGCTATGAGCAGCAGGAAGAACAAGCCGTTCCTGCCCGGAAATTTTATTTTTGAAAAGGCATAGCCCGCCATACCGGCAAAAATAACATTTGAAAGCGTGGCAACAGAGGCTATCAGCAGCGAGTTCAACAGCCATCTTACGGAATAGTCGCTGTAATTGAAGAAAAACTTGAAAGAATCCAGGGTAAACTTCGACGGAAATAATGAATAACTCACGGCTCCCGCTTCCACAGGGTCTCCGAATGAAGAAATAATCATGAAGTATATGGGAAACAGCGTGGCTCCGGCAAAGATAAGAAGCAGGACTACCGTTATTCCCTTATAAATCATCTCATTTCTTTTATTTCCACCGTAACTATTATATAATGACATATATTATCCTCCATTTCCGGCGCTAAAACACCGGATGTCTCCTAATACTCAACATCCCCGCCCAGAAACTTGAACTGGAATATTGAAATCACCGCGATTATTGCCGCCAGAACCAGCGACTGCGCTGCCGCCACTCCGAAATTCGAATATTTAAACGCATTGTTGAAAATCAGCAGTCCAACCATTGTGGTAGCGTTATCCGGTCCCCCTCCGGTCATCATATAGGCATTCATAAATACCTGGAACGAACCTATTATTCCTGTTACCAGCAAAAACAATGTGGTGGGTTTCAAAAGAGGGATTATTATATACCTCAGCTTCTTTATAAATGTGGCCCCATCCAGGTCGGCACTTTCAAAAAAGCTGTCGGGAATACCCAGTAATGCCGCAATATATATTATTATGCTGGTTCCATGACTTGAAAGCCATGACATCAGCAAAAGGGAAAGCATTGCGGTGTTGCTGGCTCCCAGCCAATTCTGGTTGCTTATGCCGAACAAACCTATGAGTGAGTTCAATATGCCCTGAGGCATGGGATCGAATATCCAGAGCCACACAACCGAAAGTGCAACTCCCGAGGCCACCGCAGGCAGGTAATATACCGCCTTGAAAAAAGTCTGCAGCGATTTTTTCAGCGGGTAGATCATAACGGCTATAATGAATGAAAGAAATAATGAGACCGGAACTGAAAAAACCGTATATGTCACTGTATTTACAATTGATTTCCCAAAAAGCTTATCCTTCAGCAAACCAACATAATTTTCAACACCAATCCATACAGAGCCCAGGGGTTTGAATTTCTGAAAGCTGATTATAAACGCACTTATTACGGGATAGAGCGTAAACATTGCAAAAACTGCCAGAGCTACCGCTATAAAAACGTATCCCCAAAAATAATCTTCATTAAATTTGAACTTTTTTCTTTTAACCGCTTCATTCTTACGATTGTCCATAAGTCCCTCCCGTATTTGCTGCACCTTCTGAATTTTAAACTCTGCCCACCGGGTGATGGGCAGAGTCAGTAAAATTCAAGTACGACCCGGCGCTTTATGCGCCCTATTCCGTATTAGTCCTTAACAATACCGTCTTCTCCGAATGCAGCTATTGCAGCTTCCTTAACTGCTTTGTACATTGCTTCGGGAGTGATTTCGTTTGCCAATAATGCCTGGAACTTTGGAACTATTACTTCGTCTTCGATCTTTATTGCCTTTGCTCCAAGTTCTGTCGGGATATCCGGACGGGCAGGAGCCGCGATCTTAAGCATATTTTCTACAGCTGTAACATTGTCTGGATTCCTGTCGATTGTCATGGATTTGGCCGCTTCTCTTGCCGTTTTAGTAATATGGGCCACAAACAGGTCATTGTTGGTTATGGCTGCAACTTCTCCTGAAGCCATGTAATATGCGGCTTTAACTACATTATCAACATGTTCTTTTGTAGGTTCTGTCTTTCCCCTGAATGTCACATACCCGTCAACAGCCGGTGAGGATGAGGCCTGAGCGCCTGCAAAGCTTGGGATGGGCAGAACGATATAGTCCACTTTGATGCTGTCTTTTACTGCGCTTCCGTCGTTTGCGTCAATTTTTTTGTTGTTTGTCTTGGCCGAGTTTTCAAAGGTTGCAAGGCCTTTTCCCGTGATCATGGTCTGTCCGGTCAGGAACATGTTCCAGCGTTTTCCTGCGTCAACGGAGCTCAATTCCTTCGGCATTGAGCCGTCATCTATTAATGTTCTCAAATCTTTAAGCAATTCAAGATAGTTCTTGCTTGTATATGAATATTTCAAATCCTTTGTAAAGGAGGAAGGCATTCCCGCAGCCTTGACCATTATTCCCAGGTAGTCTTTTGCTGCGACTCCCGCACTGGCAAATACAAAGCCGTAGCGGGTGGTGGTATTTCCGTTTTTCACCACGCCCTTCTTTATGGCCTCTCTGAACTGTTCAAAGGTCCAGCCGTTCTGCTGAACGGATTTATAGTCTATGCCGGCGTCTTCAAGGAACTGCTTGTTTCCGCCTATGGCATGTATTTCCATATATGCCGGGAAGCCGTAAAGTCCGTCGCCGTTTTTCATATAGGCCAGCGGTCCCTCGTCGTAGTCCGAAAGCATATCCGGTGCAGCTGTGTCCTTTATATTCATCAAAAGTCCCGTGTCCACATATTTGGCAATTCCGTCGGAACCTATGAAAGCCACATCGGGAGGGCTTCCCGCATTAACCTGAACGTCCAGCTTCTGGGTCATATCCTCCCAGCTGGCCGGTTCGATTTTCAGGGTCAGGTTCGGATATTTGGTGTTGAAGTCCTTGCTGAATTTGTCAAAGTTCTGCTGATATGTTGGTGAAACAGGCGGCAGTAATGCGGTAATAGTATCTGCCTGTGCTGCCTGACTGTTTCTGGCTGAGCTTGAGCCCGCCGCTGCCCCGCTGTCCGCTGTGCTGTCCGAAGCGTTGCCGCAAGCTGCAGCCAGACCGGCAACCATTACTAAAGCCAGCAATAAGCTGATGATACGACTGAATTTTTTCATAAAATACCTCCACATTTTATTTATTTTACCTGCTGGTAAATCTTATACTTTTCTGGAAACATTGTTGATCGCTTCCTTTAACCTACCGTTGTTCCTTGCCAATGTTTCTTCTGCGTCCTCTGCATTCAAACCGGTCTCTATCATCATGATAGCCAGCTTTGCGTTCATTTTTGCCTGTTCGAGGTATTCGGCGGCAGCATCCTCGGTGACGCCGGTTACCGTGCAAACTATTCTTTTTGCCCGGTCCAGAAGTTTTTTATTGGTAGCCTTCAAGTCGACCATCATATTTCCGAAAACCTTGCCAAGCTTTATCATCGCCGCAGTTGTAAGCATATTCAGCACAAGCTTCTGGGCTGTTCCGGATTTCAATCTGGTAGAACCTGTTATGACCTCAGGTCCAACAACTACAGAAATACAAACGTCACATTTTTCTTCTATTTTGGTATTTTTGTTGTTAACAACGCCAATTGTTGCCGCACCGCTTTTCTTCGCCTCTTCAACGGCTCCTACCACAAATGGGGCGCTTCCGCTTGCCGTAATCCCTACAACAACGTCTTTTTCTCTGATCCCGCATTCATGTATCAGCCTTGAGCCCCCTTCAAAGTCATCTTCACATCCTTCCACCGCCATTCTCAATGCAATGTCCCCTCCGGCTATGTGCCCCTGCACCAGCTCAGGATCTGTTCCGAAAGTAGGCGGACATTCCGAAGCGTCCAGGACTCCAAGCCTGCCGGAAGTTCCCGCTCCTATATAAAACAATCTTCCGCCGTTTTTAAGCGAATCATAAATGATATCTACAGCCAGTGAAATGTTTGGAATCTCATTTTTGACTGCTGCCGGTACCAACATATCCTGCTCATTTATGAGATTGAGCATTTTTTCTGTTGAGTACCCATCTATATCCACGGTTTCCATGTTCACTTTCTCTGTTGTCAGTCCAGCAAAATAATTCTCCAAAATAACCCCTCCACGCCTTTGTTTCAAGCTATTGTTTATTACGTTGTGTATATTCTATGGCTTTTATTATATATTATCCTCTTATGATGTCAATATATTTTTGAAATTTTATTTTTATTTAAAATTATTTTGTGATATTTTATTTCATAAGAGATATTTTTTTGACCCGCTGCCTGAGCGGGCCAAGATTTCAGTACTTTTGCCTGATTAATACTTCTGTTTATTGAGAATAATATTGTGTGTTTTGCTCAAATATTTTCTGACATTCTGGTACTCGGCGCTTGCAACTCCCGCAAAAAGTATGTCGATTACGTTGAGCATGGCTATCCTTGACCCCATGGCGCCGCTTCTGATGGTGACCTCCGGCGTTGAAATGTTGAGCAGCACATCCGCGCCTTCTGCGAGATAGCTCTTTGTATACCTGGTAATGGCGATCACGGAAGCTCCCATTTTTTTTGCCACTTCCAACGTATCCAATATTTCTACGGTCTTTCCGGAGTTTGAGATAATGACCGCCACATCCCCTTTTTTGAGCAGGGTCGCCGCCGTCAGCTGGCTGTGGCTGTCCGTATACGCGTGGCACATTTTGTTTATGCGCATGAACTTCTGCTGTGCGTCCATACATACCAGCCCCGAGGCCCCGATCCCATAAAAGTCGATTTTCTGGGATTTTATCAGCAGGTCCACGGCCTTCTCGATTTCATTTCTATCAATGACTTTCAGTGTATCTTCAATGGATTTGCAATTGTTTAGCGATATGTTGTTTATAATGGTCTGCAGGTCGTCGCCGGGCTGGATGTCCGTATACTGGTCGGTTTCCTCCTCATCCATGGAACCCAATGATGTGGATATGCTGACGATGAATTCCCTGTAGCTCTTATAGCCTATTGTTTTACAGAACCTCAATACGGAAGCATCGCTGGTCTTGCTTTTTATTGCCAGCTCTTTGATTGAAAGGCTGGGAATCTCGTAGGTGTTTTCCAGAATGCATTCCGCAATCAATCTTTCAACAGGAGTCAAGCTCTCCTTTATATCCCTGAGCTTGAGCAGAATATTATCGTTTGACGGCATGGCATCACCAACTCTCTTGTATTTTTCATTCCTGTCTCTACATAAAATATGATAACATGTATGAAGTAAAATTTCAACAATTGATTTTTTAGTGAAATTTTTATTGCAAATCGTGTCGGTATAGTTCTATAATAAAGGCATAGTGAAACCGGATTTATCTATATACGGATTTGGGTGCGGCAAAATAACAATTCAACATATGTGAATTTTCAATTATATACGGTGCTTCCACTGGTATAAGTTATACCGGCGGACCGGTACAGAACGCCCCTTCACACATATTGAACCCACTTTATTTTGCCGCCCAATGCCGGGCGGGTATTATTTTAAAGGCAGGAAAGTTCTCTGCCGGAAACGGAGATTGAAATGGATAAACTTAAAATAGCAATAATAGGTTCGGGCAGCACATATACTCCCGAGCTCATAGAGGGCCTCATCAAACGGAAAGACGCCCTTCCCCTGGGCGAACTGGTCCTGATGGATATCGACCGGAGAAAACTGGATATTGTGGGAGGCCTTTGCCAAAGAATGATACTGGCCGCAGGGATATCCTGCAAAATAACTCTGACGGAGGAACTGGACGAAGCCCTGATAAACGCCGACTTTGTCCTCTGTCAGATAAGGGTGGGAAAACTGCCCGCAAGAGTCCTGGACGAAAAAATACCTTTGAAGTACAACCTGATCGGCCAGGAGACCTGCGGTATAGGCGGATTTTTCAAGGCAATGAGGACTATTCCCGTAATGCTGAATATAGCCCACAGAATGGAAAAGCTCTGTCCCGATGCATGGATGATCAATTTTTCAAATCCTTCCGGCATCATATCCCAGGCCATCCTGACCCATACAAATATTAAGATGATGGGGCTTTGCAACGTTCCTTTCAATATGTTTAAAAGCATTAAAGCCGCGCTGAACCTGGAAACGGCGGATATAGAATATGTGGGCCTGAACCACCTGAGCTGGATAACTGCCATAGAAAGCGAAGGCACAGATTATCTCAAAACGGCCCTGGACATGGGTTTAAACAGTGAAACAATGAAAAACATCCCCGCCAGCGGCTTCAGCAAAGAATTTATAAAACTCATAGGGGCTATTCCATCCTCATATATGGAATATTACTATTACAGGGATAAAAAACTAAAGCTCCTCAAGGAAGCCGAACAGACCAGAGGTGAAAAATGTGAAGCTATAGAAGAAGAGCTGCTTGGCATTTATTCCAACTCAGAGCTTCATACAAAACCGGAGCTGCTGTCCTCCAGGGGCGGCGCAAACTATTCCGAGGTAGCCGTGTCCCTTGTGGACGCCATATACAATGACAAACGGGAAAAGCATGTGGTCAACGTTTTGAACAACGGCGCCCTGAGTTTTATGGAGGACACCGATTCCATAGAGATCAATGCGGTTATCGGAAAAGACGGTGCAAAGCCCGTAAAAATCAGTAACTTTGGCAATTCCCATATTATTGATTATATGAGGATGGTAAAAGCCTATGAACGCAATACGGTCGTTGCCGCCGTGAACGGGGATGAAGACGCGGCAATGCGGGCGCTGCTTATGAATCCCCTTGTGGGGGATTACCACCTGGCGCGGGAATGCTTTGATGAACTCAAAGAGGCACACAGGCAATATCTCCCGCAATTTTTTAAACAGTAATATAAAGAAAACCTGCTGCCTCATGCTTTTAATGCTTAAAAAAACGCAGGTGAATTTTACACATAGATCGGTGAAACTGGAGAATTTTTATGGATAAAAAATATGTAATTGGAGTGGACGGAGGCAACAGCAAAACAGATTACTTTTTGTTCGATGTGGAAGGAAACTTTATAGATCATTTAAAAGACGGCACTTGCAGCCACGAGCGCTTTCCGGATTCATACCTGAGCGCCCGCAGGATAATGGACGAGAAGATCAACGAGCTACTCCGGCGCAACGGCCTCACTCTTGAGGATATTGCCGCGGGCGCCTTCGGGCTCGCAGGGGTGGATGTCCCTGTCCAGCAGCAGAATTTATCCCATATAATCAGCGAGATCGGTTTTAAAAAATTTGAAGTGGACAACGACTCCTTCCTTGGCATAAAGGCTGGAACCAGCCGCGGCTTCGGCGTCTGCTCCATTAACGGCTCCGGTTCCGTCACAGGTGGCATAGACCCTTCCGGAAACCGTCTTCAGGTGGGAGGCATTGGGAGTGAGATAGCCGGTGATGAGGCGGGAGGCTACTTTCTGGCACGCCGGGTGGTGAGGACAGTCTATGACAGCCTGTACAGAATGGGCCCTGCCACTGCGCTGACAGAGCCTGTCATGAAGCTGCTGGAGATTTCAGATAAGTATTTTTATATCCAGAAAATCAGCGAACTGGTCACATCGGGGACTATGCCCAATAAGGAATTGATGCAGCTGCTTTTCTCCGCCGCCGACTCAGGGGATGCCGCTGCGGTATCCGTGGTAGAGAATTGCGCCCTGCAGCTTGCCAAATCCACCGCAGGCTGCATAACCAACCTGTCCTTCCAGGATACAGTAGAAGTAGTTCTGGCGGGTTCCGTATGGGTAAAGGCTGAAACCCCCATTTTATTTGAGAAATATAAAGAATACCTCTCAGCCATGACAGACAGGACCTGCGTCTGCAACATCCTCTCCGTCCCTCCCGCCACCGGCGCCGTACTTTGGGCCCTGGAGCTGGTAAACAGCTCCTTTGCGGATACGGAGCTGAAAAAGAAGGTAATTGCCGCGGTTGAGCAGAGGATTTGAACACCGGATACAATTAAATAAAATGTTCATAAAATAACAATATTTTCTTCACAGAATATACTCAATTGCAATGTATTATAAAGTTTGTGTTCATAGACAAACTTTATAAACATTAAGGAAGTGTATTTTATGAAGAATAAACTGGGTATTATCGCTATATCTGCACTGCTGCTGGTGCTTACAGCCTGCGGAAGCAGTGCTGTGGCTTCCGGCAATGGAGCTCCCGGCCAGGCAGACTCCGGCGCAACGGCAAACAGTCAGGCAGGGGGCCGTCAGGGAAACGGCGGACCGGGCGGCCAGCTGAGTGGTGAACAGGCCGATTTGTTCGAAGAGGTAAGTTCGGTCTCCGGCAACAATATAACCCTGAAGCTTATAGAAATGCCATCCTTCAACAGAGACGGCGCTCCCTCACAAGGTTATCAGGGAAATGGCGGCAGGCGGCAGGGCCAGTCCTCCGGCAGCGGCAACAACGGCGGCAATAATGATACCGGAAATTCCGCAAGCGGCAATTCCAGGCCGGCAAACGGGAGCAGCGGCGCCGCAAGGCCTTCAGGCGAACGGAGGCAGGGCAACGGCCAGGGTCAGGGCCGGCAATGGTCAACGCAATATACCGGTGAGACAAAAACGATAACCATTCCCGCCGACGCCGAAATTTCTTCAATGGGCAGGGGTGCCAATGGCGGAAACGGTCAGCAGACTTTGAGCATAGCTGACATCAAGGCAGGAAACATGCTGCAGGTATGGTATTCCGACAAGGAAAAGGAGACCGTTTCAAGGGTGACTGTAATACAGGCAACTCCCGGCGCCGGAGCAGCCGGAAACTCGGCCGGCGCCTCCGATAATGCCTCAGCCGGTTCAAACAGCAAATAAAACGGGCTGCTGTAAAATAGCAATTCAACATATGTGGAATTCCGATTATAACAGGTCCTTCCCGCAGCAATCTGCAGCCAATGTGCAGCACAAGGTACACCGCACATCAATAGCTTCGTCTTAGTGCAGTATTTGAATTATCTGTAATGGCTCAGCCTTGATATTTTAGCTGTCGCTCGCATTTGCCGTCCGGGCTCATAGTTCGCTAAAACAGACCTCGTATCTGTTTTACAGCTAAAATACCAATTCTTTGCCAACAGCTAAAATCAAATCCTGCAATGCGCTCAGCTATTGATGCACGCCATACCTTTATCGTGCTTCACATTGAATAAGTTGTACCTGTGGACCGGTAAAAAATTTTTCCACATATGTTGAATATATATTATCTTACAGCAGCCGTTTTTCACACTTTAATTGAGCCTTACAATGGTGGACTGCATGGCGCCCAGTGTGACGGAGTAAGTGCCCCTGGCAGAGGAAGCTGCTCCGGTCCAGAGGTCGGTTACGGTATAATCGGCTGTTCCGCTGAGCCCCGCCCTGGCAAGGTCCACATTTACCGTGGAGCTGCTTGAGCTGCTGAAATTGAACACCGCCAGATAATAGGTCCCGTTATCCTCAAGTACATACACATTGGCGGGCACCTCTCCCGTATTCCCTTCAACAGGCCTGAACGCCATGTTCAATTTCGCAAGTGCGTTGATATTGGCATTTGTCAAATAATTGACCGCCCTGCTCTGGGCTTTCGCATTTTTCAGATTGTCGCTGTCCAGGAACAAGGTTCCGGCTATGGCAGAAAGATTTACTCTTGTTTTGGCCTCGGCCTCAGTGCTGTTGCCGTCAACCAGGACTATGTGGTCCGGATCGTTAAAGCTGTACAGCCTGCCATTTATCCACCAGCCGTAGTTAACAGCCCTCGCTCCATATGAGGAGGCTCCGATATTCCCCCAGGTGTCACAGGCCATACGCCTGGAATGCGCATATTGGCTGGGGAAGACAGGTGCTATGGAAAGGCTTAAAAAGAAAGTATCCGTGTCCACCTTGCTGTCTATATAGGCCATACCCTGGTTGTAGGCCTGTATTCCGGTCTTTACACCGCTGTCATAGTGAACGCCTTCACAAGCTCCCATATTCACAAAATCAAGCTTTGCAAATTTCCAGCCAAAAGTGTTGAACTTGTCAAAGTAGTAATCGATTTGCTGTTTTGTGCCCGGATGGGTCGGGTCCAGAGCATATCCTCCGTCGATCAGAGGCAGCAGATTTCCGTTTACGTCCTTCAGAGCGATATCCCTGAAGGTATAGGCGTTATTCGTGCCCGGTACATAACTGTCCAGTGTGTTCGAACCACTTGGGAAGAAGGAGAACGGCGCCATGTATCCGCCGGGAGTCTGCCCGTTGGCCCTGATATGATTTGCCGAGGCTATGACGTCTGCCTCCGGGAAATCTTCCCAGCCCGCGTCATAATTGATATATACCGTATCATCATTTACAAAATTGTTGTTTTGCAGGTTATTTTTTATAAAATCCGAACAGCTTATCACATCTGCCGGGGTGAAATTTTTCTGAAAGGCGGCCCAGGTGTTCCACGCAAAGGGGACTCCCTTGTCAAAGGCCAGCTTGGGAGTTATACCTGCATTGGCATTTCCGTAATCCTCCAGGCCTGTTCTCCAGTCGCTGTAATAGCCCACCAATACCAGCGGCGAGGCAACATTGCCACCTGATATGCTTCCGTGAGGAAGGCTGTCCCTTGTTTCATTTGAGGTAACTCCTCCGTATACCTTCAGTGAATTGAACGAGTTGTTCCATGCGCTCACAGCCACCCCTGTCTTCCAGGTGTCATGAGTCACCGATCCCAGAATCAGGCCGTTCCTGCTGGTATTGTCATAGACTGCGGATACTTCATAGCTCAGGATATTGGTATATGCGTTTTTGCTTGCATAATTCGTAAACGCATCGTTGTCAAAGGGCACGTAGAGCATCCTTCCGTCGGCCACGGCGCCTATATTGATACCCCCGTTGTATTGCATCTCAACCGGCGCCATATTATTTGTACTGAGGTTTGATCCGCTTAATTCCACCTGGGTCAGGTAATATTGCTTACCTCCGTCATACAGGTAAATGTGCTGAATCATATCCGGCATATCAGGCCCCGCATGGGTGATGGTAACTTCCTTTCCGTTTCCCAGGGCATTGCTGAAATTTGTCAATGAAACCACATGGCTGGGATAGTCAATGCTTTTCAGCACCCTGCTGCCCAGCTGCACGCTGCTGTATATCCTGCTCAGCCTCTTTGTGCCGTTCCACGACATGTCATAGGTGCCGTTATTATAATCATAGACAAAATTCAGATTGCCGTAATCATAGGTCCAGCGGCCCTCGGCATTCATGGGTTCAAGGGTGATCCTATCCAGATTCGGTGCATACGCCGAACCGTTATCGATTTTAATGGTATTGTTTCCGGCATTGAGACTTACAATCATGCTTGCTGAACCTATGGTATTCCAATCGCCTGTACTCGGGCACTGCAGCTGTTCAAACAGCTGATTGTTGACGGTTACAAAAAACGAACGGGATTCTGCCGTGCCGTAATACAGCGTCAGTTTGTAATCTCCGGCGCTTACTGCATTTATATTGTTGAATATAACGGTTCCGTTGCTGGACGTACCTCCGCCTATAAAATTCACCTGTTTCCCGCCGGAGGCCCCTGAATTTGGCTCTATAAATGCTCCGTTTGAAAGTGCCGCGTTTTCTGCTTCATAGTTGATGGGATATGTGCCGAAATAGTCCACGCACCCATATGAATTGGTTTTATTTACTATTTTGATGGTATGGCTTCCGTAGGGAAGGCCGTTGATACCGTATACCATCTGCCGCGTCAGCCTTGTGTTGTTATAGAGGTTTACATTCTGCTTAAACTCGTCATCTATGTATACATCCACATTGCCCATATCCGAATTTTTCTCACTGTAGTAGACGATGCTGGTTCCTGTAAATGTATACCGGCAAACCGCGCCCACCGTATTTGAAAAATGGCCGTCATTGTTATAATCCCCCAGATTTCTGTCGAAACTGTAGAACCAGCCGCTGTCATAGCTGATGGAAGTGCTGTCGTCATTTACCGCAGTAATCCGTCCGTCGCCTCCCACTACGCAGTGTATCCTGTAATAGCGCTGACCGTTGTTTCTCATATCCCTGGGGTATAAAATGTAAAAATCATTCCCAACCGTGGAACAATCCTCCGAGGTCCCCGGCGAAAGACTCATGAAGCAGGAGTAGACAGGACGGAAATAGGCTCCGTTGGCGCTGTCGTCCAGCACCGTCTCCTCCGACCAATTCAATCCATCCGGTGACGAGAACAGCAGCAGCCTTCCATTGGATTCATCGTTTACGGTAATGAGATATTTTCCCAGTCCGGAGCTGTAAGCCGCATCCGAATGGAAATCAAACAGTTTATTGCCCTGCCAGTAGTCAACTCCCTCATTTGGTACAGTTCCTCCCGGTATGATATTGGAGCCGATACCGCCCATACCCGGCTCGGTCCACGTACCGTTGCTGTACTTGTAAAAGGGAGTGACGGTATTACTGTCAATGGCCGACTTGACATCAGACAGCGCCGCTTTTGCCACACTCGTCCGCTTTTCAGTCCCCGTCTGCTCCATGTAATATAAATACAGGTCATTGCCCACTATGAGGTAAGGTACTCCCGCAATATTGCCGCAGGCCGAATTTACCCCATTGAGAACGGGCTCCTTGTAATTGACATAGGGCTTGAGGACGTCCCCCAGGTACTTCCAATTCAACCCGTTGTCAGTGGACTTCGCCAGTCCTATGTAAAAACAGTCCTGGGACGAATCGGACCAGTATGCCTCCCTGTGGACAAAGCCCAGCAGAGTTCCGTCCGAATACTTGTACACACCCTGGATCCATGTCAGCCCGATCCACCCGTTATGGTCTATTCTTGATTTTCCCACATAATTCTGATAAGGATTGTTGAGGGGTCCGTAATACAGCTTGAAATCATCCCATTTTCCGTTCAGAATATAGAGGTTGTTATCATCCTTTTTCCAGGTCGACAATGAACCATCGATGGTGGGGACTGTCACATCATCCACCTTGTACATGAATTCCGGTTCTCCGATGGCAAGTCCTGGGACTTCCGCATTTACAGGTACGGCAAACAGCCATACGGCAACCATTAATACCAGAATTGAAACAGGAAACATTAACCATTTAGAATCAGCCCTTTCTTGTGAACGCCCAATTTCTAACATAAAAGTACCATTAGCCTTTCTGACTCACAAAAATTTAATTACTAATCCACGCACATACCGTGAGCCGGATAAGGCGTGAATGGTACTTTGCGCATCGCCATTCCGCAAGCTTTTATGCGGAAATTTTGGCGGCGCTTAATTCCGCCGGAGGCCGTAGTTTGAAAGTGCTTTTTCTTTCAAACTACACTCCTTCTCATTTACAATCCGTTATGTATTTTTTTATTAATACCAAACTTTGTTGCCATACCGTTTATATGCGGCAAGCCAATATCATCCCTTTACCGCTCCAGAAGTCAGACCTGCAATAAAATATTTCTGGGTAAACAGGAAAAAGATAATAAGAGGCAGCACTATAATGCATATGGCGGCCGAAAACGGCCCCCAGTCCGTCCCGAACTGTCCCTGGAACTCAATTATTGTATATGGTATCGTCCTCAGCTTGCTCTGATTGGATAGCGAGATAATCGCCCAGTAAAGCTCTCCCCATACGCTTACGAAGCCCAGGATAGCATTTGTGACTACCGCAGGCTTTACAAGGGGCAAGACCAGCTTATAGAATATGCGGAACTCCCCAGCCCCGTCTATTCTCCCCGATTCCAGCATTTCCGTGGGTATTGAGAGGAAAAACGATCTGAATATGTATATTGCCATAGCCTGCCCCCATCCCACGTAAGTCAGTATTAACCCCATGTACGTGCCCGTTATGTGCAGCCTGTTGGCCATAATATATTCCGGAATTACTATCATCTCCACAGGAAGCATGCAGGTTGCCAGCAGGAAAACCACTATAACATCCGCTCCGGGTATATGGAGCTTTGCGAGAGCATAGCCCGAGAGGGCGCTGAACAATACCATCAGAAATACCGACGAGACCGTGACAATCGTGCTGTTTAAAAACGCTTCTCCTATTCTTCCGCCGGTCAGGGCAGTCAGGTAATTTTCAAAATGGAAGCTTTTCGGCAAACCCCATATATTTATGTAGAATTCGTCTGTTTGCTTAAAGGAGGTCACGATTATAAACAATATGGGATATACTATAGTGGGCAGTCCGAGCCATATGAGCAATCTGGTCACTATATTCACCGGCATGTTTTTCAAGCCTTTTTTAATATTCATATGAGTCACCTCTTATAAGCTTGTTAAATATGAAAACCGTAATCAGGATTATAAACATCATCATTATTCCCAGAGCTGCCGAATACCCGAACTGATTATATAAAAACGCATTCTTGTATATGAACAGCGGAATTACCGACGAGCTGTCCGCGGGCCCTCCGCGGGTCAATGCATAAACTATGTCAAAGGCCTTGAAATTTGTCAGCAGCGTAAAAGTCAGTGCTCCGCGTATGACCGGCATTATGAGCGGAAGCATTATGGCGGTCACCTGCCTGAAATAACTTGCGCCGTCCAGCCTGCTTGCCTCAAAAAATGAAACCGGTATGGACTGCAGCCCTGCGGAGCAAAGAATCATTGTAAGCCCCGTTATCTTCCATATGAC
Source organism: Bacillota bacterium (assembly GCA_023397905.1). Classification (GTDB taxonomy): domain Bacteria; phylum Bacillota; class Clostridia; order Acetivibrionales; family DSM-1351; genus Ruminiclostridium. Next base: position 15,114 of record JAEWSZ010000075.1, read on the forward strand.
CACAATGCATATGGCGTATACATTGTATTTGGGATCGGCCAGCCACGCCTGGGCCAGGTCGCCCCTGCCCGCCGCATTCAGCAGATTGTTCAGTATACCCATATCCTGAGAAAAAATAAATGTAAACATGAGGCATACTATGGCTGCCGGCAGCATAACAGGCGTGAATATTATTAGCCTGTAGGCCGCTCCTTCTGTCCTCCCCGCTCTGTATATGAGAAAGGCCAGGATTATCCCCAGGAAAACCGCAATAACCGTGGAGCCTATTCCTATAAACAGGGAATTTTTTATATTGATTATCAAATCCCCGTCGCCGAATATCTTTATATAATTATTTACCCCCGTGAACTTTAGCTCGCTGAAATTTTTACCGCTCTGAAATGAAATAAGGACGCTCCAGATGCTTGGAACAATTGTGGAATATAGAAGTATGGCAAAGGATGGCAGCATAAACAGATATTTTACAATTTTTATACCGACGCTTTGCTTTTGAATATTATGTTTAATCGACATTGAAATTTCTCCTTTTTATGGCGGGATGGAGCAATTTGCTTCGCCCCGCCATAAATAATCATTTTAGCACGCGCTACTGTTTAGCTTCATCTATCAGCGTCTGCAATTTCTTTAAGGCGTCTTCCAGCTTTGCAGTGTCCAGAACAACCGACTGTACAAATTCATTTCTGAAATAGTCGTTGACCTTTGGACCGAGCTGGGTTATATCAGCGCCTACCTGGACATCACCCGAATTATTCATAACATCGTTCAGAAGGCTGTCTGATATCTGGACATTTACATTTACAGGTATTATCCCGTTTTTGGCGTCAACAGCCTGTGTTTCAGCCCCTGTATAATACTTCAGGAAATCTATTGAGGCGTCCGGATTTTTTGCATTGGTGGGCACGAAAAATCCGTTGCTGCACCCCGGAATTGTGGCTTTGGAACCCATGGAAGGCCATTTTACGACTTTCAGTTCAAAGCCGTTCTTTTTTGCAAGTTCCTGGAAACCCGGCACTTCCGAAAATACCACTGCGGCCATCACTACCTTCCCCTGTGCAAAGGCTGCTTTTTCCTGATCCAGAGTTGAAGTCAGAGCTCCCTTTCCAGGATATACATAATTGTTTTTATAGAGATCTACGGTGTTTTTAAGGCTTGCGGCAAAAATCGGATCTGATGTTGGTACTTCTCCCGACGACCATTCCGTCAGTTTTCCGGCTGCTTCAGCCAGACTGCTCTCTCCGTTGTCGACCACCCAGATGCTCCAGTCCTTATGTACCGTAAAGGGGAATATGCCCGCTCCGCCCTTTGTCTTTATATCCTTGCAGACCTCCATGAACTGGTCCCATGTCATATTGTCAGGTATGGTGATCCCCAGTTTCTTTGCCAGCGTGTCGTTGGCCAGAATGGTGGAGGAGGTCTGGTTGTATGGGATGTTGTAGTATTTGCCGTCTATCTTCCCCAGATCAAGGGCGGACTGGACAAAAGTATTTTTCCACTCTCCGTTTCCGTCCTCCAGATAAGAAGTCAGATCAAGAGCCTGGTTTGATTTTACCCAGGAAGCCATGTTGTTGTTCCACCAGAAATACGCATCTGCCGGGTCGCCCGAAGCGATTCCCGTCTGTATGACGGTTGTCATATTGGCCCAATCCACCTGGATGGGGTCAATATCATATTTATCCTTGAAATGCTCCTGTGTCATCGCCAGCTTCTCTTCGGTGGAAGCATCCTCCACTACTTTTCCATAGAATTTTAATTTTATCTTTTCTCCGGGAACAGCGCTGCTTTTGCCCGCCGATGTGCCGGACTGCGCAGACGTGGAGCCGCCCGCATTTTCCCCTCCGGAGGCCGAAGTCCCGCAGGAAGCCGTTGCCAGCACCACGCATAGGAGTATTGACATTGCCGGAAAAATTCTCTTTAAAACACTGTTCATAAAATTCCTCCTTTAAATTAAATTACATCCTTATTTCTTGAACCGCCGGAGAAACTCCGGCTATTGACCGTCATGACAGCATGCCTGTAAACTTGCCCGAATTGCACTATATAATGCAACTTTATATTAATATGAAACCATACCTATGTATATATGAAATAACTTAGATTTGTTCTTCTATTCTTTGAAAACCCGGCAAATGACAATTACGGGCTTTATATAATTGCCCGGCTGTTATATAATACCTTTGTTATGAAAATTATGTAATTTATAAACCTGATTTCCATACGGGGGTTGATCCAGATGAGCGGTTTATTCAGGAATTGGTTTTCAGCTTTGTCTCTAAAAAAGAAATTTAACCTCTCCTTATTCATTTTCATATTGTGTCCTCTGATTATCTCGGTAATTGTTATAAATGTGATCATAAATCAGAATATACTGTCCCGTTCAAGAGAAATAATCCTGATGTCCTTAATGCAGTCCAGGCAGGCGCTTACCAACACCTTTAATTATGTCAACGACACTTCCACCTATCTGATCAACGACGAGAACCTGCAGGAAATAGGCAAATTTTATAGTAAGGAGAATTTGGAATTCAACAGTTTCATCCCCTCCCTGGAGCTGCACGGCTACAACTTATCAAGGGAATTGAGCAAAAAATCCAGCTATTATTCCATATGCTTCAGCAAATCCGGAACAGTGCTGTACCAATTTGACAAAAGCGGCAGGGTCATGGAGCAGGCTGACGCTTCCTGTGACAAGCAGGCTTACGCTCTGGCCGGGAAAGGGTTCTGGACTACCCTTGACAGCCAGTATTCGGACCAGAAGAAGGTATTTTCATATGTGCGTGCAATTCATGACCTTACGGATTTTCATAAATATCTGGGAATACTCAAGGTAAGTATAAATGAAAATGACGTATACGATTTATTTAAAAACGCCAACGCCTGGAAAAATTCAGATATTTTTATAGTGGACGAAAACGGAAATATTCTATCTTCCGGGGACAAGTCAAAGCTTGGTCAGCCCTACAGTCAAATTGACCGCATAAACAGTTATTTTATGGGCCAGAACGGCTTTTTTTCAAAAAAACTGGGCAACACGGCCTTTGACATATTTTATTACCGGATACCCGATACCACCTGGCATGTGGTCTTAAGCATCCCTGAGTCGGAATTGAACAAGGAGCTCCGGATTCTCAATTTCATTCTGCTGTTATCCATATTGGTATGTATTATTTTCGGAATTGCATTTACCATAATCCAGAACTTCACTATTATTTCACCATTGTCACGGATAGTAAAAGCCACGGGGGAAATTAAAAACGAAAATTTTGATTTTTCCCTGAACATAAATAAAAAAGATGAAATTGGAATTCTGGCCAGCGCCTTTATGGAAATGTCCGTCCGGTTAAAAAACCATATTATAAAGGGCTACCAGGACAGAATAAACCTGCGGGAAGCCGAATTACTGGTGCTCCAAACACAGATAAACCCGCATTTCCTGTACAACACCCTGGATTCCATAAGGTTCACCGCTCTGGAAAACGGCGACGAAAAAGCCGGCGAGCAAATAGAGATCCTTTCTGAAATATTCAGGTATGTGCTCAATAAAAACGAGGAGACAACCACCATCGCCCAGGAGCTGGAGTTTGTGAAAAACTATATTTCACTTCAGAAAAACCGGTTTGGAAACAGATTGGAGGTGGTCTACAATATAGATGAAAACGTGCTTGACTGTGAGGCAATGCGGCTGATTCTGCAGCCTCTTGTGGAAAATTCCATTTATCACGGGGTGGAGAAAAAGATCGGGCCCGGCAAAATAACCGTCAATATTCTCAAAGACGGCGACCGTATCAAATACATAGTTTCCGATGACGGCATGGGCAGCGACGAAGCTCTGGTAAACCAGATAATAAACAGCGATAAAAATTCAAAAAAGGTGTTTGCCCTTAAAAATATCAACAACAGAATACAGCTGGAGTACGGAAATGAATACGGCCTGTCCTTTTCCAGCGTCAAAGGTATGGGAACCACCGTAGAAGTCACTTTCCCCTGCAATCCGGGTGTGCAAGCCTGAGCCGGATCGGAGGTCAATTACCAAAGCCAATTACAGTTAAAAGCCTTCGGCTTTCAGCCGATAATAATTGACTTCTCCCCGGTAGGAGAAGAGTCCAGCCGTATTTGGCTTTATGAAGGGCTCACCCCAGTTTTCTGTAGTCCGAAGGCGAAAATCCGGTGGACTTTTTAAATACCTGCGTAAAGTATTTGAAATCGTTAAAACCCACCATGCCGGATATCTCATATACCAGGCAGTTTGATTCCTTCAGCAGCTTTTTTGCTTTTTCAACCCTTATATGGTTTATGTATGCGGTAAAGGAAATGCCGATTTCCTTGCGGAAGATGTGGCTGAAATAGTCCGGATTTTTCTGCGTTATCTTAGCCAGCAGCTCAATGCCCATATTGGGGTCCGAGTAGTTCATGCAGATATAATCCACGGCCTTTGATATTGTGGGATTATATACGTTTATGTCATTGTCCGATATTTTCAGAATAATGGTTTTGAATAGCTCTATGAGATCATTTTTATATTCGTCGATGGTATCAAAATACGGCAGTACCGGGTCTTGAACGCCGCCCTCGCAGCACAGGGCCTGATAGCTTTTTCCCATATCGTTCACTTTCTGGACAAGCAGGTTCCTGAAGCTGAAATAATAAAAGCGTATGCAGTCCACATCCGTGCACTCCAGCTTTTTCAATTCCTCGAATACTTTGGTTATCTCCCCAAGGACCACCGTGAGATTTAAGTTTTCAATGCCCTTGAAAACGGCGTCTTCATCCAGCTCTATCAGGTATTCCTTTTTGTGGGTACTTTCTCCGCCGTATGCCATAAAAGCCTTACAGCCGTGATGAAATCTATAGTTTACGATCCGGCCCGCTTCTGCGTACATTTTATTGATTTCCGCCATTTGACCCACACTGCTTATTCCAAAGGAAACGGAAAATTTGAATTTTTCTTCCGACTCCCTGTTTATTTCGCCGTGCAGCTCCCTCAATACATTCAAAACCGCGCCCTGAGCACCCGCTGCTTCATTTTTCAGCCTGATAACTACGACCGTACCATTTACTCCTCTGCCGTAAAATATGTGCTGAAACGGCTCCAAGGCCAGGTTTATTTTTTCTTCCAGGTATTTCTGAAATTCCCTTGCCGAAGTGTCCCCTAAAGAATCACTGACCCGGTAATACCGGTCTATGTCGACTTTTAATAAGATCAGATTCCCGTCCGGGGAAAATCCGAAGTGCTCCTTCATGCCATTATAGATATACTCAGGCTCAGATTTCTTATTCAGAACCTGATGCATGAAATTTTCTCTGGAGAGCTCCATCAATTTTACTTCTCTGTTAAGCCTGCTCTTTTGCGTTTCTATTTCTCCGATCTGTTTTCTGATGGTTTCCTGGAGCCTGGAAAATCTGACGGGTTTCAGTTCATAATCGTTTATGCCTAATTTTAATGCATCCTTTACATAATCAAAGTCGGCGTACCCGCTTAATATTATAATCCTAGTATCCTCACGGATGGCCCTGATCCTTTTGCAGAGCTGTATGCCGTCCAATCCCGGCATTCTCATATCTGTTATTACTATTTCGGGCAGCTGCTTTTGAAATACTCTAAGTCCCTCAAGCCCATTTTCAGCATTTAATACCTCCATTATACCCAGGCTTAACCAGTTCATATTTCTGGTAAGTCCCTGGAGTATTTTAGGCTCATCATCCACAATCAAAAGCTTCATGATAAATACCTTCTCCCCTTTTGTCCGTATTAAGCTATTTATACTTGAAATTGGTTTTGTTGTCTGATTTAAAGGACCATTTACGATTTTAAATATATATTAAAACTATTTTAATGTCAATGTGATCGGATGCGGCGTATAAACGGCTGAAAGTAAAAACCTGCTGCCATGGCAAACTACTCTTGTCAGCCCGGCAGCAGGTCCTGTTTCAAATGAAATTATTCCGTTTTAAATTTATCCAGTTCGCCGTTCAATGCGGCGGAAAGATCGTTAAGTTCCTTTGCATGGCTGGAAAGCTCTTCGGCAGAAGCCATCTGCTGCTCGGTACTTGCCGAAATCTCCTGGGTTGTTGCAGCCGATTCCTCCGCCACCGCGGATATATTCTCCATCGACTCCAGCACCTTGGCTTTTGAGCTCATAATATTTCCCACCGATTTCTCGGTTCTCTCAATATTGGTCAGCACTTCATGCATGGCTGCGAAAACGGTCTTGAACAGTTCTTCCGTGTCTCTCACCGCAAGTATCTGCTCGTTTACCACCTCGTTGGAGTTCATAACCTCCTGTACGGTGTCATTTGTTTTCTGGCCTATGGAAGAAATAATGTTATTTATATTGCTTGTAAATTCTTTTGACTGTTCCGCAAGCTTCTTGACCTCATTTGCAACCACGGCAAAGCCTTTTCCGGCTTCTCCGGCACGGGCGGCTTCAATTGCCGCATTTAAGGACAACAGGTTGGTCTGCTCCGAAATACCTATCATGATCTTGAGTATTTTCTGGATTTCCTTCATGCTGCTGCTCAAATTTGTAATGTTGTCGGATACCCTGTTTGTGGTATCGCTGACCTGACCCGACTTGACATTGAGTGCTTTTATAGTGGTGTCGGCATTGGCATTGAGACTGCTTATCTTATTGGCAATGGAGATTACCTGGGACACATCGTCTTCAACATATGTAATTCCCTCCGACAGCTTGTCCATATGACTTACGCTTTCATTTATTTCATTTGCCTGATCTGTGGCGCCCTTTGCTATCTGCTCAACAGTGACCGCCACCTGTTCCGAGGAGGAATAGGTGGATTCTGAAGCAGCTGCGATCTTGGCAGCAGCGTTCAACACATTCTGTGATGTTTTTCTGACCTGTGATACAAGGGCGTTTATGTTGGAAAGCATATCGTTGTAGTTTCGACATACGTCTCCTATCTCATCGCCCTCTCCATCGACTATATGACTTGTCAGATCGCCCTCCCTGGCTTTCTTCATAGTCTGTACGAGTTTTCTCAGAGGAGATGAAACGCTTTTTGCAATGGCAAGGCACATCAGCATTGCAACAATTACACATATGAAGCCTATGATGATTATATTTGTTCTGAGCTTGTTGGCGTCGCTGTTCAGATAATTGTACGGGATTACCGATACCACATACCAGTCCTTATTTGCCAGCGCCGAATATGTAACAAGGCTTGACTGTCCTGAAACATTCAGTTCAATATTGCCCGCCTGCCTGGCGCTTGCATTTTTTGAATTGGCTTTGTTATCCTGAATATCCTTTGCTATGCTGGCGGAAACCAGCTTTGCTGCTTCGTTGCTTTGCCTTAAAGGATATGCTTCGGTATCTCTTGACGATACTATCGAACCCTTTGAATCCACAACAAAGATCGGAAATCCTTTATCGGTCTTGGAATCAGTTCCTATGTCCAATCCGCTGAAAGCATTGGCAAGGAAATTATCCTTTGGAACTATTATCATTCTTGCAACATTTTCGCCGCTGGTTATGGAATTGATATCCTTTATCATACCAAGGGAAACACCTTTTTTGCCGGATTTTTCAACATCAAAATCCATCCACTGGATTTGTTTAAAGATTTCTTCCGGTATCTTGGAGGTATCCAGCACCAGTGAGGACGAATTATATTCCTCTTTCTGAGAGGTATTGCCCGTATGGAGAATACCGCAATAATCCACATCTTTCGTGGTGACGAATTTGGTAGTGAGGTATTCTGAAATACTTCTTGTCTGCATCAGTTTTTCATAATCGTCGGTTGTGACGTTGTATTGGGATAAGGCGGTCTGCAAAGTGCCGGACAACCCTATATCCATAAAATAGTTTTCCATGCGCTCTATTTCATTTTCCAGGACCACGCTGGTCTGGTTCATAACCTGCAAAGAATAAGTTTTTACCTTATTGTCTATGGTCTTTGTCGAATTGCTATATGAAGTTATCCCTGTAATAAGCAATGTTGCCACCAATAAAAATACAAAGGATCCGATAAGTCTGGTCTGAATTTTGAACTTTCTGAGAAATAGATAATTACTGGAACCACTGCCGGATTTTGATGATGAGCTCCTGCTTATACTGCTGCTATTAGATGAATATTTGTCCTTTCGCTTAAAAATGTTTTTAACCGATGTTCCGATTGCTGTAAAAAATGACTTGACTTTTGATATTACCGGTTTAAGATTCATAAACTCTCCTCACATCCTTGTTTGAATTTAGCGAATTCGACACCATAACTTTACATTTTCTATGATACTTCACCAATAATATTAAATCAAGCAATTTTTAACATTATTTTAACAGATTATAGCAGTTTTTGGGGCTAATTGGCATGTTCAGGCGCTTTAAGCCTTTAAATCGGTAATTCAGTCTGGAATTCACGGATTGATCGCCAGTTTGTACCCTTCCGGCAAAAAATACTCAGGATTTTCTATTTTCAGCCTCAATGTGCTGTTTTCATCTTTCTTCAAATCAAAATCCACCGACCTTACAATATCATCCTCTCCCATTTCGCTTTTATATCCTCCGCTTTGAGGCATTCCCAGCAGGTTTATCCTGGTGAATCCGGCATTGCGCATGAGCATGCCTCCGGAATTGTTCTCGTAAGTAAAGTTAATCCTTAGAGCGCCATATTCATTGTTTTCTGAGGATTTGAGCCGTTCCACCTCTTTTATGACCATGGTGCCGTCGTCAAATTTCACTTTTATATCTGCCGGAAGCCTGCTTCCCTCCTTTGGTATTTTAAGAGCAATATTCCTGCTTTCACGGCTTTCAACGGTTAAACAGGGAATATTTAAAACCATATTTTTGTCCTCCGGAGAAATATCAAAAATAAATCTGTTGTTGGGAGTGCCGTAGCTTTCAGGTATCTGGTATCCCCGTGTGCCGCCGTCGGTTTCCAGGTTCAGGTCCATCCCATGATAACCGTTATATATCTTATTAAAAGAAGTTAAGCGGTATTTGCTTTTATTGACCGTATACAGCTCCACTTCAAGCTTGTTGTCCTTTATTTCTGAAACCGCCGTAATGGAGATGCCATTTTTTTCATCCGTGGGCCCTATTTCCTCCAGTGAGTCATAGCTTTCATAAGACTTGAGCTTGAAATTCACCGAAAGGTCGTATTCATTATAGCGCAGGGTATAAAATGTCCTGGTATCAATTTCGGCTTCAGGTACCTTAAAATTTATATCTATTGTTTCGGATTTGCTGCCGCTGCTCATGACATAGCCCTCCGGGCCATATTTTTTCTCCTTTGTATAGAGTGTGACATCCGGTTTCACCAGCAGTCCTCCGCCCCGCAGTTCCTTGAATCCGGACTGCTTTTGGGCCGGATATCCGCTTTGGCCGGGGTCCTTTTTTTCAAGCCTGAGGGATACTCTTATTTCATTTCTGGAGGCCGTAATACTATGAATTGAAAGGACCGCCTTTGGATTCTCAGCTTTCAAACCGCTTCCATCTCCAATAAACTCAATTTCCCTGCTGTTTTCGACAATGGCGTATCCGGGTATAAAGCTGAACAGCCGCCCAAAAGCATTTGCCACATTTTCTGTGCCCACTGCTGCGGCGGCCAGTACGGACAGGACCGCAACCGCAGCCACGGCTGTAAGCCCCTTTTTCAGGATGCTGCTCTTTCTCCTCAGCCCCGCTTTTTTAAATGCGGATTTTTTTATTCTCTTCAGCAGACGGGCATTCAGCTCTATTTCCATGTCCTTGTCCAGAAGCCTGTCTGTCTGGGACATATCCATATTATCCAGCAATTCATATATCTTTTCTTCCATAACGGCCATCCTTCCCTTCTTCTGCGCCTGCTTCACCTGCCAGGATTGTTCTCAGACCGGCAAGTCCCCTTGAAATCTTCTTGTCCACCGTATTTTCCTTTAAACCCAGGGCGGCGGCAATCATTTTTGTACTCTGCCCCAGATAATACCTGCGGATAAATATTTCACTGTCCGGCTCTCCCAGGGATTTTATGCCGTTTATGAGCATTTCCCTGGTTTCCGTTTCAGAAAACCCTCCATCGTCGGACGCTTCACCGGCATATTCCTGAAGCGGTATCACCCTGCCCATGCTTTTTTCTTTTTTTCTGTAAATATCAATGGACCTTCTTTTGGCAATCACGGCTAAAAAAGCTTTCAACGTGCCTTTGGAAAGATCGATGCCGCTTCTTTTTTCATAGACCTCAAAAAATACCGAGCTCACACATTCCTCCATATCCTCCTTCGAACATACGGAAGCAAGTTTTTCATACACGATGGCATATACCAGTCCCGCATATGAATTTATGAGCTTTTCAAGGCCCCTGTCGGGATTTTTCAGCAATAAGGCCAGTAATTTTTCTTCCAAGTAGAATATCATCCTCTCAAAACCGGTTTCACTATATAATTCGAAAGATGCGCCGGAAATCTGACAAAATTAAAAGCCTATTCCTTTAATTTTCCCTTCTGTCTGAAAAAATCGTAAATGCGTCTGTCTTTTACAGAATCCTTCATTTCTTCAGTGGAATGAATCCTCACAGAATCGAGGCTTGCGTCGGCCAGATAGATTTCGGGAGGCATCCGTGAACTCCATGCCGGCATGGCAAAGCCCAGGGAATATATCCGCTCTCCGTTCAGGACAATAGCGGCTTTTTCAAGATCGGAACAGTCCAACAATTTACTTCCCGCATATAAATTAAAAAACCTGTCAGACCGCTTGATTCCTTCTGTTACAAGCCTTTTGTCCTCATCTGTCAGAGGATGCCTTTTTAAAAAGCTGTCTTTTAAAACAATTGTATCGGTTTCCCGGATATATTGCTTTATATCCCTGTCTGTCAACAGCGGGTTGTTTTCTGTTTCCTGCCCGCATAAGAAAACTGCAAAGCTGTAGCTTCGGTCCGTAACAACAAGCTTGCCCTCCCGGATATCCAGGTCCCTGGGCAGGCCGTAGCCGTCTCCTGTCCCGCTGTTTTCAATAACGCCGCCCCTGTAAGGATATTTGTATTCATTTACCATGAGCTCACCGTCTTCCACAAAAAGCTTATAATCCTTTTTCATGCGCTCTGAAAGGTAATATTCATCCCCTTTGGCGATATTGTACCCGGCTATGTCCTCGCTGACTATGCCCGAGCCAAAAGATACGTTGGCGTAGACCTCGTATACTCCGTCTTTGTCCACATCTGCAATAAAAGTCTCACATAGCGGCATTCCTCCCAGAGTGCCCAGCACTTTACCGTCTTTCACGACGGCGGTTCCGTGAACCCATGCATACTCGATTTCCAGGCTGAACAACTGCACATGGGCGTTCTCCCATATTTCTTTTACCGTAGTTTCCTCCACGGTGATTTCAGACTGTATATCCCCTTTAACTCCCTTCTCCTTATAATACGGGATCAGCAATTTCCTGGCCTCCTCAGTGGATATTCCTCCCGAAGGCGTGAATTTGCTATCCGGGGTTATTTCTATTGCCGGCAGGTCGCCGGAAGTCCCCTTGGCATCCTGTGCGGCTTCCGGAACCAGACAGCCTGTCACCGCCAATACAAACACCAGACCCACCAATGCAAACAGATTGCGAAACACATTATTCATAGGTCTCATCCTCCATTCTATTCATCCTATAAAACTAAACCGGCAGTGATTTACTTTACCGGATTTGTGATCAGAATTGCCGTTGCGGCCGCAACAAATACCAAGGTAATTGCAAAAGCCAATATTGACAGGCTTCTGTAAGTCATGACATTTACCACCCTGGCCCGTACTCCGTTATTTCCGAAAGCCGCCGGTATCAGCGGTTTTCTCCCGGCGCCTGCACTCAGCAGGGTGCTTGCATACTGTTTCCTCTGCTCCTGTGAAAGCCCTCTGACAGCCCTGTTGTCGCAGGTGAGCTCCATATCGTCCATAAATGCTTTCAAAAATACCCATATAAAGGGATTAAACCAGTGAATGCAGGCGGTGAGTACCGCTGCAAGCCTTAGCAGGTTGTCATGCCTGGCCATATGGGCTCTCTCGTGCAGTATTATATACTTGAGCCCGCCGGCTTCCAGGTATGGCCGGGGCAATATTATTCGCTGTCTGAAAAAGCCGTATACCATTGGAGCTTCCGGACCTTCGCCGGAATAAATATCCTCTCTTATGTGTGCGGCTTTCCGGAGCTCCCTGCCCGACAGGCAATACAATATAAGAACACCTGCGATGAAGCCTGCCGCTCCCGCCAGCCAGACCACAGCAGAGATTCCGAATACGGCCTTCAGCTGCTGTGTCTTGAATACCACCGGATTATATGCGGCCGCTGCGCCGATGACATTGGACATGCTCAGTTTGACGCTGTCTCCCGCAACCCATTGGAACTCCACCACTTTTTTGACCAGTGAGCCTGTCAGGTTCATCAGGCTTATCCTGCTGGACACGCCGAAGGGAATCAGCAGCCTCAGCAGGACCGGGATCCACAGGCAGTATATCCCGATCCTGGGTATGAATGTCAATTTTCTGAGCAGCATTATGACAATTCCCATAAGGGATGCAATTATGCTCATATTCAAAATGTAATAAAAGATGGTATCATGCACGCTATTCACCACTCTTCTCAATGATCTTTCTGAGTTCTTCTATCTCCTCAACGCTCAGCTTTTCACGTCCTATGAAGGAGGCAAAGAAAAGCTTTCTGGAACCCTTATATAGTTTATTAATTAGATTTGAGGTCTCGGCTAGCTGTACCTGTTCCCTGGTTATCACGGGAATACACTGAAAACTCGGTTCTTCTCTTCTGACCGCCTCTTTTTCGATGAGCTTTTTGATAACGGTATAGGTAGTATTTTTGTTCCAGCCGATCTGCTCCCGGGCAAGTACACTGAGATCTTTAGCGGTCATTGCCCCCCTGTCCCACAGCAACTCCATTATTTTAATTTCACTGTCAAACAGCTTGATTTCTTCCATTTCTGCCTCCGCATGCCATATTTTATCTAATATTTCCACTAGAACTTTCCAAGCCAATTACTATAGGCCGAAAACAACCGTAATTGATTTTTGTAAAAACCCGGCGCCGTCAGACTATTACTATAGTCCACACTTATAGACTACAGTAATAGTCTCAATTTGTCAATATGCGGAAACGCATGATATCCGGTCAGTTTTCCCCAAGCCTTCCGCTGACTTCTTCCCAGTCGTAATAGAGCCTCTCCAGCTCTCCTTCTGTTTTCGTCTTTTTGCTGTATAACCCGTTCAGCCTCTCAAAATCCTCAGCCGCCTCTTCCATCTCCTCCTGGATTACTTTAAGCCTCTGCTCCTTTTCCGTTATCTCTTCCTCAAGCAGGTCCCTTTGTTTTTGGGCGGAAACCAATTCTCTTCCGGCGCCTGCGGCTTTTTCCCCACACCGGATCCCGACCTGCCCGCCTTGCACTTTACGGCTGTCTCCGCCTTTCCTGCCACTTTCTGCGGTTTGCCGGAGGGAATTCTCTCCGGCCTGGCTGTCCAGCCAGGCGCAGTACTCGTC
>JAEWSZ010000083.1 GCA_023397905.1 Bacillota bacterium
CGTTCTTAACATATTTTTTCAATTCGTAATCATCACGGCCGTCTATTTCAACTGGACTTTGTGAATGGGCGACCCTTGTTGTGAGACGGACGATTACCGGACAATCAAACTGTTCGCTGATTGCAAAGGCGTACTTTACATAATCCTTACATTCCTGACTGTCGGAGGGTTCCAGCATGGGAACCTTTGAAGACCTGGCATAAAACCTGCTGTCCTGCTCATTTTGCGAGCTGTGCATTCCCGGGTCGTCCGCCACCATTATGACCAGTCCCCCGTTCACGCCGGAATAGGAGACGGTAAACAGAGGGTCCGCCGCCACGTTGAGTCCCACATGCTTCATGGCGCAGATGGCTCTTGCTCCGCCTATGGAGGCCCCTATGGCGACCTCTAAGGCCACCTTTTCATTGGGCGACCATTCCGAATATATTTCATCATATTTTGCTATGTATTCTGTAATTTCAGTGCTGGGCGTTCCAGGATAAGCTGCCGCCACCGAACAGCCCGCTTCGTACGCTCCTCTTGCTACAGCTTCATTGCCAAGCATGAGCTTTTTCATTTAAATACCCCCTAATATTAACACTATCTCGAAGCCGCAAACAACTTCCGGATATGCGAAGAATAACACAGTATGCATCTATGCCCGCTTCGCATTTTAATAATTTATTAGACTAAACTAACGTTAATATTATAGAATATTAAATTTGAAAAAGTCAATTACTATCGACAGGAAAGCCGTTGGCAATTGACTTTTTAGAGAGATTATTCATCATAGATTATTTCTATCCTTACCCTGTCGTAAATTTCCTTGTTATTCCTCATCATCATAAAAGGGGAAAGCACCATAAATTCTATCATATTCGCTCTATATTTTTTATTTCTTTTTCCTTCTTTGGGATACAGCTCATAATTAACTATATTTCTCAAAATAATGGGCGACATGAGCCCTCTGCTGTTAAGAAAATTCAATTCGAGAGTTTCTATTTTTGAATCACTCCGACTTGTCCAAAAGGGCTTATAGCCCACTGCAATCAGTTTGCCGTCTATCCCGAGATCCATGCTCCGCAGCGTATTCTGGTTTTTAAGCATTTCAGAAAATATTCTTTTCAGCCTGTCTATTTCAACATAATTCAAATTCCATTCCCCCCTCATACGCAAACCGTGATAAAAGGCCGCTGTATCAGCACTGTGTGAGAGCATAAAACCGCCCTTCACACTTCACTCCTAAAGTATATTATGTAATGTAAACATAATATGTTACATAGGAGGAAATTCGAACAATTATTATGGAAACAAACAATTTATTTACATGTGATTTTAAAATAAAAAGATTGGAGAATATATATTTATAAACATAAATTTATGATATTATTATATAATCATTAAATATCAAGTGTGATGAGGTCCGTATGAACACCAGAAAATTTACTTATATAACCACTTTGGCAGTCGGAACATTTCTGTTTGCATTAGGGATAATGTTTCTTTTTTATATAAATAACATGGCTCCGCAAGATGACCCTGCCACCCCTGCGCCCAAAATCTTCGACGGAATTACAAACAGCAAGAAAAAGGATCCGATGAATTTTCTGGTGCTGGTGGGCGATAAGTCCAGCGGAAATACAGATTCCATGCTTGTGGCAAATTATGACCCCGATACAAGCGAGATCAGCATTGTGACCATACCCAGGGATACCAGGGTAAAGCTCAAAAACAACATCCTGCCTAAAATCAACGCCGCATACGCGGCAGGCGGCAGAAAATATGAGGGCGCTCTTTATGCTTCCGAAGTGGTAAGTAATTTGACAGGTATCAATATCAACTACTATGTCCATATTAACATTTCTTCCATAAAAAAGATAACCGACATGCTGGGAGGCGTGTATTTTGACGTTCCGGCAGATCTTAAATACAGCGATCCCACACAGGATCTCTACATTAACTTGAAAAAGGGATACCAGCTTATGGACGGGGACAAGGTCGAACAGCTGCTGAGGTTCAGAAAGCCAAGCGGGCGCTATACCTCTGAGCTGAAGCAATACTACGACGGCAGCGATATAAAAAGAACCGAAATGCAGGTAAAGTTTATAAAAGAATTTATCCGGCAAAAAGTAAAAATAGAATATTTGCCCAAATTCAATTCCGTTATAAACTACGCTTTTCAAAATATAATTACAAATATGAGTTTATCCGACGCTCTGAAGCTCACCTCAGGACTCATTAAAATATCTCCGGATGATTTCAATTCCTTCAGGCTGGACGGTGAGGACAAGGTTATAAATGACGGTTGGTACTATATATATAACGACAAATTCATTGATATTGATTCCTCGGAATCCCTTCCCGCTGAAGAGATCGTGGCTCAATACTTCAAATCTGCAGGCGGAATAGCCGTTCCCTCCGGTGAACAGCTGCTGATCGAAGAAGATGATCAACCGTCAGGAAGTGCCAAAAAGCCTGCAGCCACCAAAAAACAAAATCCCTCAAATCCGGATACGGATGTCAAAGGTACCGGTAAAGATAAGCCGTAACTGAGCTATGCGGGTTTATCCGGCTTCTTCTGTCC
>JAEWSZ010000092.1 GCA_023397905.1 Bacillota bacterium
GGAAAATGTAGCATACACCCTGCAAAGCCACGAACATGCCGCCTTTATCCCCTAAGCGCAGGGCCGGGAGAAAAAGCGGATGATTTTCAGTTCTTTATTGTCTCTCAGAAACAGCATCATTTCACTGGCCCAAAGATTCGCGCCGGCGATTGGATGAATGAAAACTTCAACCAAGAAGACAGAGAATTTACCTCGATGGAATACAGGCTCGCAAATGAATTAGGTAAGCTCCTGCGAAAATTAAAGGACAAAGGTACGAATGAAAGGCAGGTACTCTTCCCTCTCCTTCTCTACAAATATTATGAGTTTGATACAGACGAGCCCTTTCTGCCTCAATACCATAGGAATATAGAACAATTAAAACAGGCACTGGCTACATTAGCGCGTGAATAAATGTACGTAGATTATTTATTGTGTTTTTGACTTATGCTTGAATTTTAACACACTCATAGCAGGCGATGCTGCAAATAACAACGGCCAGGACTGGAGCAGATTTTCAAACGTAACTTGTAAATACCTTTCGGAAATCACTTCCGGGAGGTATTTTTCTTGATTTCTTATCTAGAATTTGTCATTATATATGTATGACATTTTGATTTATATCATATGATAATTACAAAGCGGTGATCATAATGAAAAAAATTGGCTATGCACAATATATAATGGATAATATCTTAAATGTTCCTTTTAGTGTTCCCATTTATACAAAAGATATCGCTCTTGGACTTGCAAAGCAATTTGATATTGAACTAGATAAAGCAAAGACTCTTGTAAATGCGAATTTAAAGCGCCTGGCAGATAATAACGTGCTGGAACACTATCAGAAAGGAATTTATTACAAAGCGCAGGAAACGCCTTTCGGCAAAACAAAACTGAATCCTGCTTATATAACGCGGGATATGTACCTGATTAAGAATGGTGATATTATCGGATATGAAACCGGGCCTTCTCTCTACAATAAAATGGGGTTAACTACGCAACTGCCCAAGTACAGGACCTATGCTACTAATGTTTTCAAACATAACGGCAGCCGTGTTGATGAAAAACTGGGAGTAATACTACGCCGCCCTCCCACTGAAGTGACAGACATAAACTATCGGTATCTGCAATTACTCGATGCCATTGAGAATAAAGAAAAGCTGCCAGCGGATGCTTTGGATCCGGACCAACTCATTCTGGAGTACATCCATCGTTATGAATTGGATTTCTTAAAGCTGGCAGGATACGCAAGCCGATATTACCGAAGGGAGGTACTGCTGCGGCTCGGCGAGCTTGCTGCGGGAGTATTGCAATGAGATTAGATTCTTTTCCGTTGTGTTCTGGCGGCATTCGGAGTATAATAATCTTGAAGGAGCACATATTATGAAAATATATCTTGATAACTGTTGTCTTAATCGTCCATTTGATGATTTAGATGACGATGCGGTACGGATGGAAGCAGAAGCGGTGATTGCGATTATCGACAGATGCGAAAACGGCGAATGGGAGTTTTTCTCCAGTGATGTCCTGTTTGATGAAATCGACAACATGCCTAACTTTGACAGGAAGCAAAAAGTCCTTATGTTGTATCACTCAGCAAAGGGACACATCAACTTGACTACTGAAATCATTACAAGAGCTAAAAAACTGGAACACTATAATATAAAAGCCTATGATGCGCTCCATTTGGCAAGCGCGGAAGCTGGTAACGTTGAACTTTTTCTAACGACAGATCGTAAGCTGATTAACGCTGCGAGTCGGTCGGACATAACCATAAAAGTAAAAAATCCTTTGATATGGCTAACGGAGGTGCTATATGATGAGCAATAACTTAAACACTATTCGGGAACAAGGGTTCCGTGTACTGGTAGCTGGATTGGGAACAGCAGGCGCAGTGAACTTCATGCGGCAGTTTGAAAGTGGAAGCGGCAACTATACCGCCGAGCGTGAAAAGCTGTTTAACGGTGTAACGATTGATGAAATCGCAGCCCGTATCCAGAGTCGTCAGAAAAAATAAGTATAAAACTCAAGGGCGCGATAACCGGAAAGGGTCATCGCGCCCTGCTAATATATATAATTCTTTTTTTCACGATAGTTAATCAAAAAAGTCCCCTTTCACATTGAGCTAAGGGGACTTTTTTTGTTTTCCTTTATTCGCCATACAGTGCATGGCTTTCGTAATACTCTTGTTCCGAATTATATTGGTAAGGCTCTCTCCTACTCCTGTTTTATTCCGGATATTTTAAGGCATTTGCTTAGACAGCTAAAGACAGACTCCTGGTGCAAAAAACGCAGTTATGCATATATTTGATATATAAAAATCCAATGGAGAAATTTGAATGACAGATTTCTTTAATATTAATCCGGAAGATTTATTAGAAAGTGAATTACCCCTGGAGGATTTTATCGAGCTTCCTACAACGGTCGCATTTCAAATTCTATATACAGATCAAGCAAGAAGATTCATTGAAGAAACCCCTTTTATTCGTTTAGGGACCATATTATCATACACTTTTGCCGTTGTATATGTATCCGAATTTCACTTTTTGGATGCAGTCCGTGGACTAGGAGAAAACCTTTTAGATATTCATCCTGTAGGTTACACCCTTTTAGATCAGAGGGTTTTAGAAGCAACCGGTGCTTTACGCATCCACCGGCTTCCTGGATTAAATTTAAGAGGACAGGGGGTTCTTCTGGGTTTTGTGGATACGGGCATTGATTATACCAGACCAGAATTTCAATATGATGACGGAAATTCTAAAATTTCATTTATATGGGATCAAACCATAAGAGGAAACTCTCCTCCCAACATGCGGTTGGGGTCAGTATTTACTCAGGAAAATATTAATGAGGCCCTGCACTCGGAAAACCCATACAATATAGTGCCTCATCAGGATTATGTTGGCCATGGCACTTTTCTGGCATCAGTCGCTGCTGCTAGGGAGGATAATGCCTTCTCTGGTATTGCCCCGGATGCAGAAATCATTGCTGTCAAGCTTAAGAGAGCCAGCCGTTATACGCTGAGTACAACCTGTACACCGGAAGAAAATATAGACTATATTTTTGATGCAGCCAACGTTATGCTGGGAATACAGTTCATAATTGACAGAGCAAATGAAATGCACCGTCCCGTTGCTATATGTATAGCCTTAGGCACTAATTTTGGGGGCCACGACGGCTTTACCTTACCAGAAGGATATATGACACTTGTATCCAGCATGGCTGGAGTGGTTATTTGCACTGCGGCAGGTAACGAAAGCAATGCCCGCCATCATACCGATGGTATCCTAATGAACACAGGCGATACCCAAACGATAGAGATTAATGTCAGGGAAAGAGTAAGATGCTTTTCTACCTATATTTGGAGTGAACCCTGGGATCGAATTTCCGTTTCAATATTATCTCCTATGGGTGAGACAATACGTAATATTCCTTATACACCAGATTCCCTTTTTTCAAGAACTCTCATTTTTGAAAGATCAGTGGTCAGAGTAGCATATTTTCAGTCAGTTAGTCGAGCGGCTCTTATCACTGTAATTGATCCTACTCCTGGAATCTGGCGGATTACGCTGCATGGAGATATCATATTGAATGGCAAGTATCATGCCTGGTTACCTATTACAGACATGATCAGTCCTGATGTGGATTTTAATTTTCCCACTCCTCAATATACCATTGTTGTACCTGCCACTGCTATGGGTACGATTACTTGCGGTGCTTATAATCCCAGTACTAACAGCCTTTATGTTGCTTCTTCCTGGGGTCCTACCAGGCAGCCTATGATGTCTCCTGACTTTGTAGCGCCAGGTGTTGATATACAGGGTATTTATCCTAGTGGTGTTGGTTCCATGAGTGGAACCAGCGTCTCCGCTTCTATCACGGCAGCATTAAGTGCAATTTTATTACAATGGGGCGTTGTGGAAGGAAATGAACCGAACATGAACAGTGCACGGGTGCGATCTCTTTTGATCACAGGTAGCGAACGGGACAGGAATATGGAATACCCCAACGTAAGTTGGGGTTACGGCAAAGTTAATGTATTTAATGCCCTTGATACCTTGCGCAATAGATAGAGGGTTAAGTCAACGCTTTTCTATGTGAAAAAGACATCCTCGGACTTGGTATGCCCTCCCACTTATGGCTGTGAAAGATAAGGGTCATCACCAAACGATACCGCAATCGGGCTTGACTTTCATTTTTATATTCACTATATATAGTATATATCATATTGACAAACACAATATATAGTGATATACTTCATTATGTAATTGATATTTGTGCGTTTACCCTTCGGGGTTTGTGAAATCATCACATTGCACATGTTGTTAAGTTTGTATACAAGTGCCAGTAATATAACTGCGCCCTTTTCGATAAGGGTCCGGTTGATTACTGGCACTTTTTTATTTATAGATATTTTAGCCGTTTGGCAGAAAGGAGTGTTATGTCACTATCATTCACCATGGAGCGTACTATTATCTATTTTGAACCAATTATTAGGCCCACAGGATAATCAGCCATGTCCAGTATGCTCTGGTATAGAAAAATAGGATGGACAATCAAAGAGAACATCAAGGATTCCGCAGGAGAGCTTACCGCTCTTCTGCGGAATTCTCTATTGAAAGGAGAATTAGATTATGGTTACATTCAGTACCCCAAGACTTCTCGAAAAGGGCATTGCTACAGTCCATATGGATCTTGAACTTGATACTTCTAAGATCAGCAGTTTGGTGAAGGATACCCTTGAGAGGCATCAGTTCGGCCCGAAAGATGCTCAGCCGTTTATTGTCACTCTCAATGCTTATGACTTAAGCAACAAATGGATAGCCGTCTTGGGAACCGCCGAAGGTGTACATCATAAAACCCCTCTGTCCCTGGTCTTAGACGAAACATACGGGAACTGCCGGCAACCCCTCTATCTTAATATGCTGTTCGTAGAAAGAGAATACGAAAAATGCGGTATTGCATCAAGCGTATTGGAACACATGCCAGAATTGATTAACGGTGAAATGGGTGCTTCCATTGATGCGATTATACTTGCGCCGGTTCCCCAGTACCGAAATGCGGAAGGAAGGATTGTTCAACTGCCTTTTGGGATGGAGTTTCTTATTAAATATAAGGAATTGGTTCATTTTTATTCCAATCGCAAATTTACCTTTTGTGATTCTATCGGTTACATGGGAAGATGGATCGCTTAGTCAAACAATGGAAAAGGAGAACGGATATGGTTGACAAGCATAAATTGGAGGACATGCTGCTTTGGGCTGTTAGTACGGGTGACCTTTATACCGAAGTGTTCTTCCCTATTCAAAGAAACCTTTATAACAAGTACGTCCAGAACGAGTATGACAACGGGCAGGCAGTAAAAGCTTTCCAGCATATTATTCAAAAAATCATATTAAAGCACAATGCTGAGATGCTTGACCAATACAGGTTATCGCGGGAAGAAAGGCTGGTTCTGGCAGAAGACCTCTGTGATCACTTTACAAGGGATTTTTGCCTGCATCCGACAGGAGGGCTTTTCGATGCCTGATGTATCTGTTCGGATTGAAAAGCTGATCTCCAGCCTCCAACAGCGGATTGATTATTTGTCCGCAGACCGTCCGACAGATACCTGGAAGCGGCAGCAGCTTGTAAAAAAGCATCATAAGGAACGTGACCTGTGCAAGCGTAAAATCGGGATTCTTCGTATCCTGAAGGAAATTACGGAAGAAAGGAATTTGACACCATTCGAGAATGCCTTATTGACTGGAACGATATTAAATGAATTTGATGTGCTCTACGAATCTAAGCTCTTCTGCGAAAGGAATCAGTATCATTACATCTCACCGAAATTCTCCAGCCGAAATCCCCCCATACAAATGAAGCTAATCCAAGCTGGTATTAACGATTCAAAGGAACTGCAGCTGGCACTCAGTCTCTACGAGGAGCTTGCCTTGAATGCTTCTAAACCAGATGATCCAAGAGAAATTCAGCTCCGTGATATGACTTATGCCGCGCGGCTAATGCAAAAGGGCGACATACAGTTTACACCGGAATCCCTGGCTCGAAGAATGGTTTCCTTAGCAAACCTGAATTCCGGAAGCATGGTTTTGGAACCCGACGCAGGTATCGGCAATATCGCGGATGAAGTGAAAAAAATCACTCCTCATGTACTGTGCATTGAGCCAGTATATGAATTTCGAAAAGTGCTGGATTTCAAAGGATACACCTTGTTAGGCTCCGACCTATTTGAGTGCCCTCAAGATCCCATATTTGACGCAGTTCTTATGAATCCGCCGTTTACAGAGGAATGCCGACATATCCGGTATGCCTATGGATTTGTGAAACCGGGTGGTGTACTGGTGTCAGTCTGTGCTCAGCGTGTCGAATATCTCGACACGGGGGAGTATCGAGAATTCCGGGAATGGCTTAATATGGAAGACCATGAATTGGTGAAAACCTCGGAAAAGTTTGAGATGTACGGAGGGTCTGCCCTTCTACTCGACATCAGAAAATAAGGAGGAACAATGGGTGAGATCAAAATTAGATGCGACCAGATGCCTGAAAACTGGGATTACAACATCTGTATTCATTGTAGGCGATTTACCTCACACAGGGGTAAAAAAGGGACCACCTGGCGCTGCTCCCTGAATAACAGGTCGGCAGCCGAAAAACGGGCATTTTACACAATCTGGGCTGAAAACTATCTTATCATGCGCGGCGTGATAGAAGAAAAATACCGAAGCATAATTGCTGTTGATTATGTCGGCAAAAAGAAAAGATAAACCTAAAACACTGGATAAGGAAGGAGTAACCGTTATGGATGAATATCGTGGAATGGCCCTTCTCTACAAAATGCGGAGACTTAATCCACTGGATGAGATCCCGGAGATCGTGGACAAGCTGGCTGAAAACAGTGTGGGCGCCATGGAATTTGTTTTGATTATGCTGAAAAGCGGCAAAGTGACTGAATTAGTCGCTTGCGACAATCTTGGTCTTTATGGCAAAAACCTATATATGTTTTGGAATGATTGCTGTCAGCGTGATTTGAATAAAGTATGTAACATTCTTAAGCAGTATATGGAAAACAAGATTACAAAAAGCTACATTCTGAAACATTTGAATGAGTTCCATGGCGAAAAAATCAATTTAAGAAACGAGGTATGAAATATGAAAGAAGGAGGATTTTTACATGTCTTGGTGTTATATGCCCTTGCTGATAAGGGTTGCTATGAAAAAAGAAAACTATATCGCGTTACTGAAAGAGGCAAGCAACCTTTACCGTAAAACCTATTTAAGAAAGCATTACTTGTTTGACGGGAAGTATTTCACTTTGGATAGTTGTGAAATGGACTCGTTTGGGATTTATAACGAAGCCCGGCTCGTAGCAAAGTATGCAGATCCGACTGAGGACAGTGTGGGTCTCATTTACACAGAAGGAAGCAGCTTTTCATTTGATGATTTGCATTTTCGAAACGGTGAATACTTTACTGTCAAAAACGAGTGCAGCATAAAAAATAAAGAAAAAGCCTATCAAAAGAGGAAAAAAGATTTTTTAAGCAGTTTTCCCAAAACAGACATTGCCGCCCACTTAACAGACGACGATATAGAAGCCGTCCTGATGGCCGACATTGCATTCAAAGAATATCGGTGTATCGGTATTGAATTAGATGCATTGGATGCGATTTTCCGAAGATACGGACAGCTTATAAAGGATGTTTATCTTGATATGGGTTGTGCACAGATTGGGCTCCAGAACAGCGAAATTGCTCCGGATTCAATATTAACAGCATATTTCGGCTGTGATCGTGTTTACATGTTTTGTAATGATACCGATCAAAGTTTTCCAAATTCAATCATGCTCCTGTTGTATGGGCCAAAAAGTAACAAAGAGTACAGTATAAAAAAACCTATAGAATGTGAGGTATAAAATCATGCAGAGTAACGATTGTATGGATGCTCCTTTAGGCGATACCGTCGGAAGGGCCTATTTAGCAGCATTTGGATATCATGCCGAATATACTTCTATATTTGATGGCGATGCCCTGTCGATTCCCTGTTTTATCGGTAGTCAAGCCTTGTCTTCTCTGGTAACTATCGAAAAAGAAGAGAATAAACCATTCTTATATATTCATGGCTGCCGCGTAAAAAAGTGTACCGACAATACCCAATGCCCGAAGCTAAAGAAGTATTTGCGGTATATCCGGCGGGCAATTAGAAAGAAAGGAGACTGTCTGACGTATGAAGAAGCCGAAACGCTTCTGAAAAAGCGTTTTACGGAATTAAACCAATATCCCGGCAAGTCTGAAATGTAGCTTGCACAGGGCAAAGGAAAGGAAGGGTCTCTCCCTTCCTTTTTGTTTTATTGGATTCAATTGTAAAGGAGTTTTGAGATGAAAGAAGTAAAAATCAGGGTGCCTTATGTGTCTGTTTGGGACGGAGGCATAGAGATTGCAACAAACGCAAATCTCAATTTGAGAACCGGTGAGGTAACGGATATTGAAACGATTGATCCTCCCGCCAATGTACAGGTATGCGAAAGAGAATATATCATTTTGAACGACGATCAAGTTGATGTGCTTCCGGAGGATGGATATGGTTGCTGGGTTCCGCTTTGTAACGGTCATACCGGTCCATGCACAGACAACTATATCGTGCATAAAGAGGCCCTGTCAGGCTTGAGTATAACCGAGATTGTAAAGGCCGTGGATTATATTGTGATGCTTTCTCAATTCTTAAATGCCGACAATGAAATCCTGGATGATATGGACAGTATCCTTGAACCATTTAACACGGTAATTAAGCAATTAAGGACGGAGGAGATCTGCAGGCATGAGAACTGTGGCAGCTATTTATATAAAAGCGATTTACCGCAGTATGACTTCGTGTGCCCCGAATGCAATGAAAACTTTTAGGTGTTCCCCGCCATTATGAAAATTCTATCTTGTGGTGCTGGCATGCAATCATCAGCCTTGGCTTTAATGGCAGTCGAAAATGTAAAAAAAGGCATCGTACACCCACTGGTTCCGGTATACGATGCCATTGTATTCTGCGATTTGAATTGCGAGCCCATTTGGGTCTATGAACAGGTGGATTTTATTGCTTCAGCTTGCAAGCAATACGGTGTACCGTTCTATACGCTGGAATCTCACATCTTAGAGGATCAGGCGCAGCGGGTACAAAACGGCAAATATATCAAGATGCCACTCTGGACCATGAGCGATGGAAAACGTGGCAAGCTAAGAAGGACCTGCACCATCGATTACAAAATCAAAATGATTCAACGCTTTGTGAAGTACGAGCTGCTTGGCTATCAAAAATACCAGCGGCTAAAGCCAGAAGATATCGGCGCTCATGAAATGCACATTGGGTTCAGCTCCGAGGAGCGAAACCGCATGTCCGAAAGCCAACACCCCATATTTATAAACAAATTTCCTTTAATCGAAATGGGATTGGAGCGCAAGGACAATTACCGGTATATTCTGGAGGAATGGGGCCTAGAAACGAAAGCTTCTGCCTGCTGCATCTGCCCTTTTCACAAAAATTATTATTATGCTTATCTCAAAAACCACTATCCGAATGAATATGAGACAGTCAAAGATTTTGACAGGATTCTAAGCGAAAAGCCGGTCGATGGGCAGGTGAAAAGTGAACTCTATCTCTCCTACTCCTGCAAACGTATCTGTGAACTTACGGATGGTGATTGCGACGATGCCGAAACCTTTCTATACAAAGGAAAACAGATTTGGAATGGATTTTAAGGAAGTAATTACTTAAAAAGAAAAGGACCCTAAGGGATACGCCATACTCAATAGGTAACGGTATTCTACAAAAAGGAGGTATTCAAAAAATGATACATAAGATCGACTGGATCATCTATTGTTATGAGAACGGTGCCTGTGACAGGTGCGGGAATATTGAAAATGGATTTCTCCCCTACACCTGCAATGCACATACACATGGGATGGAGAACTATAATCACCTGGACTTTCAGATCGTGCTACATTTAGGGCATCGTGAAATCATGCGTATTCTAAATACGCTTGGTTTAAGAGTACAGGCTGGCGAGCGATTCAGAGCCGGCGACATGGTTTCCCAAATTTATGAGGATTGCAATATTCGATTGGATGAGTATGAAGTATGCGGGCGCAAGGTGCTTCGCGTCATTATTCCGGACAAAAACAATGTTTTCCCCGAGGATATGCGTTGCATGGAACCGTATCGGCTGCAGCTTCTTCCAACAGAAGCACTTCGGTCTGAAAGTGGTCTCCTCTCATAAACTCTATCCGTCTAATGCAAGAACGCAGTTACCTGACATAACAAAAGGTGTTCTTGCGGGTATAGAAACATTAAGAAATAACCCATATTTGACACGATTCAGAATCTGGTTTTCGAACTAGGTTTCTTAAAAAAACAAGGAGGTGCTGAGTGACTCAGCACCTCTGCTAATTATAAGGAGGAATTTATCTATGGATAAAAGATTACAACACATTGTTGAAAATTTAGATTCTATGAAAATTGGAGTGGATGCGGCGTTCCGATTCCACTGCACCCAATGCGGTAAATGCTGTATCAACCGGGATGATATCTTGTTAAATTCAAAGGATTTATACAACCTGGCCAGGGAGCTTGATATGACCACTCAGGAGGTGATAGAAACCTATTGCGAGGCCTATATCGGTGATTCTTCCCGGATTCCAATTGTACGGTTACAGCCCAGAGGCAGCATTAAGCGTTGCCCCCTTTTAAAAGACCGAAAATGCTCTGTGCATAAAGCGAAACCGGTAGTATGCGCTATGTTCCCCATTGGCCGTTGTATTAAGGTCGATCCGGATCACTATCATTCCTCCGGAATCAAGGATTGCCAAATAGAGTACATTTTTGATAACCCGGGATGCGGAGATAACAGTGAAACGCATACCGTCCGAGAATGGTTTGGTAAATTTGATATTTCGCTTGAAGATGAATTCTTCATGAAGTGGCACCAGACAATTGCTGATGTTAGTAGTTTTGTTTACAAGGCAGAAAAAATTTATACAGAAAGCATCCTAAATAAAGTTTGGACTTTAATCTATGTCATGCTGTATCTGAATTACGACACCGAGCAGGCGTTTCTGCCACAATATATTCAGAATGCCGAGAAATTGACCGATATGTTGAAGTTACTGCCTATTAAGGGAAACAGGAATCATGCGCAAAAGCAGAAATCTACACCAGGTTATTTACAAACATGCGAAAATACTGCCATAGCAGAAAGAGATTTAGCAAATGAAAGAATATCAAGTGAAGATAATTGAAAGGCTGACCGCCATTGTCCCTGTTCATGCAGAAAGTGCGGACAATGCGGAGGAACGGGTGCGCACGATGTACCGAAACAGTGAAATTATACTGACAGCCGAAAACCATGTGGATACGGAATTTGAGGTAAACGAAGCAAATTCCTCCCGCGGCTATACAGATCTCCCCTTCGATTATCAGGAAAAAAAGCGTGAAGCGAAATCCATACAAAAAGACATTCTAACTGCCAGGGGCATTATTGGCAATGGTATTTTACGCTATAAAAAGAAAAGACTCCGTGCCCGAAGCAAGAAGGAAGCCGAGGATCTGAGTGTGTTCGACATTCTGGACGGATACGATTACAAAGAGCAGATCCGGGATGATTATGGCTGGGATCTGATAACGGAAACGGAGATGCAAAAAAGGATGCACTTATGGGATATGCGCGAACAATATGTTAAAAAATCGGGGCAATTCAGTGACCGGGTAACACAAATACTGGAGCGTGCTGCCAATTGTTGCGGCGAAGAATTCTTAGAAGTACTTGAAAAATTCAATGCTATAAAACGGCGCCGCGAAGCCGACATTGCACGGATTGAGCGCGAGAACCGTGATAATGACTACAAACGTTCCAAAGGGCTTATGTTATAAGAGGAAGGAAAGGCGGCCAACAACCGCCTTTTTTTCCTCTTTAATAAATAGTTGGTAGATAGAATCTTTTTTTTATCACTGTTCTCTCCTGTCAACATATATATCAATAACAATACCAATGACTGGAATTAGAAGAAAAGCAACAATTGCAATTGGCTTCATATGTATGTTTATTCCGTCAAAGGTAAAAAACAAATCTGGAAAATACGCCAAGACAGTGAAATAGATAAAAAATCCCAATATAATTGTTATATAAGTTGCGATCATTGCTTTAGTAAATGGTCCAAATACTATTTTATGGGGTGGCGTTGGATATCTATGGGTAGAAGAGGTACGGGTTTTGGCATAAATATACCAAAAAATAGCACCCAATATTGCGAAACCAAGTGTTAACGGTATTGAATGTTTGATGATATCTCCTCCAATCTTAACATGATTTAATCCCATCAGGTATTCCCCGATTCTTTCCGCATTATCTTGAACTCCAACTATATCGCAGTATAATCTACGCTGCATATGGAAGAAATTTGTATAAAAGTATTATAGTGAACTCCGGTAGAAACCGGGGTGTTGATGTCATGAGTTGGCCTTTTTTTGTATCAAGTTTATGTTTGAGAGGTAAATCTGGGATTGATGGTCCGCAGCCAGATGCCTACCGGTGTTTTCTGCGCCCATTTTTACTGAGGACTGTATATTGAGTTACATTAAATATCCCCCTGTTTATAGGCAGGAGGATATTTGCTGTAACAGAACATCCCTGCCGTTGATAACGTATGGTAACGCCTGAATAGCTGCATGCATAATCTATAATAGACAACTATGTATTATTTATTGTTGTCGAATATATCCATAAAGGGAGGATTTCGATGAGCAATATAGCCCTTCAGATTGATTTAAGCGCACCCGCTACGGTAGATGCCGGAGCAAACGTGCCTTTTGATATAGTCACATATTTAGACGGAAATATTTCTTACAATTCAGCAACTGGTATCATTACTTTTCAGGAAGCAGGTAGATACGTTATAAATTGGTGGTTAGCAACTCAGTCATCCCCTTCCACAAACGGAGCTGCTTTTGCGCTGTCTTCTTCACAGGGAGATCTCCTGGAAGGCAATTCTCCAATCAAGACCGGAGAGGTCGTGGGGATAGGAATAATTGAGGTAGTTACAGCTCCTGTAACATTGTCTCTGGTAAATATCAGTACCGCAACAATTTATTTTTCTGTGCAAGTTCCATTAAAAGGTACGTTGATTGTAGAAAGCGGAGAAACTGGTCCCACCGGGCCGACTGGACCAACTGGACCGATGGGTGATACTGGACCTACCGGACCGATGGGGGTGACGGGTGAAACCGGCCCCACGGGTCCGACTGGCGATACTGGTCCCATTGGACCGACCGGGCCAATGGGTGTAACAGGTGATACTGGACCAACAGGGCCAACCGGACCGACAGGCAATATTGGTCCAACGGGGCCAACGGGTGATACTGGACCTACCGGACCAACGGGCGTGACAGGTGACACTGGACCAACCGGGCCGACAGGGGCCACGGGGGAAACCGGCCCCACTGGACCAACTGGACCAGAATCCATAACTGCGTACGGAGGACTTTTTTCAGTCATACCCCAGTCATTTACCTTTACTGCTGCAAGTGAGATCGCACAGGTTGCCTTACCGACCTTTATGCCTTCTTCCAATGTTGTTCTTGGCAGTAATGCGATACAGATAAGTACCTCCGGTAATTACGAAATAAATTTCATGGTTCGTGTCGCTCCATCTGCTACTCCTACAACGCTGAGTGCAGGCGTCCGGCTGAACGGTGGAAGTACCTTTTTTACTTCCACTTTACAAACCAGCCCACTATCCCTCACGGAGGATACTGTTTTTCAAGGGAGTGTTCTCTTAGCGATAGGTGCAGGATCAATCCTCGATGTGGCACTGCAGTCTACAGGAGCTGCAACAGTCAGCTTGGCGGCAGGTGTAAATGCATCACTTAGTGCTAAGCTAATTGACCCCGCACCATAACCAAATATAATGCTCTGCCATAACAAATATCCCCACTGCTAATATAGGC
>JAEWSZ010000120.1 GCA_023397905.1 Bacillota bacterium
GTTGGGTATCGACAGTGTAATCGCCCGTTATGGTAAAAGCGGCTCCGGTGGTTACAACCGCATCAGCCAGATAACCGTATACGCCTTTTTCCGGATGAACCGGCTGTACTGCGATCTTTGCACCGGCAGGTGCAACAGCCCCGGCATCGACATAGCCCTTTACCGTTATGGTATAGGTTTTGCCGTCTTCCAGCCCCATATCGCTGAATTTAAAGTCGGCCGCATCATAGCTGTTGGCCCTGTTGCTCACATACAAGGCATTCCCGTCGGCATTGCCCTCGAAAACCTTATTGTCCGCCTTTACAAGCCTGGCGCCGCCAGACTGGACTGCGGCCCCCGTGCCTGTTTCAAAGGTTTCATGATAGACCTCCGCCGTCTCTGCCCTTACCGGTATGGCAGCCGGCGCCGCTGAAAAAATCAGCGCAGATGCGGTAAAAAACACAACAGCCTTCCTCCAATTCCTGACCTTGATAATACGCAAATCAATTCACCTCCCTTAATTCCACAAACCCATTGTCTACCATATCCTGTAATTTCCGCTCAGCGCCAGCAAGGCGAAAAAGTACAGGAGATTGTCGTAATATCTCCTTTTTCCCGTGCGCAAGGGCTGCTCCCAGAATTTTCTGACAAAATGTTCACGGTACTCTCCCCGGGCCGCAAGGGATGCCTGGGCCAGCGTGGCAAGCAGCCCCACAGGATGCAGCACGCCCACCGGCGTTCCGTCGGCTTCATGCACCAGTTCACTGGCACTGGTTACGGGCCTTCCGTCAATTTTATAAACTAAATTTTCCCTGCTTTTAACCGTCTCTCCAAAAAATTTCTGTATATTGTCCGCCTGGACAGTCGCCCAATCGCCGGCGGCAAACCATTCATAGTCCAGGGCGATATTGGCCGCCGTACGGTATGCGTCGCTGTAAAACAAATTGTGGTTTCCCCTGTTGTGGGGCTTACCGTCATAATCGGCATATTCCGCCGACAGCCCTGTTATGGGATGACACGCTTTTTTCAGGTATTCGCGGCTCAGCCTGGCGGCCTCTCTGAAAAAGTCCGCGTCCTCCGGATTTCCCCACAGTGCAAACAGTTCATAAAAATGCGGCAGGTGGTAGGAGGGATCCGAAAAGCTGCAATTGGGGATAAACCTGATAAGCTTGGTCTCCGGATCAAACATCGGGTCCTTCTCCTTGTGCACCATTTCGTGCAATATGTTCCGCGCCTCACGGGTATAGTCAAATATACCTGTGCCGTCGCCCCAACGCCTGCCTGCCAGCAAAAGCGCCATGGCGAAAAATTCCTCTCCGTCGGGCGCGGGCCCCTCCGAATTACGGACGCCGTCAGGCTGTGCCGACCACCCGAAATATCCCCTGTAATCCCCTTTGTCAAGATACATGTATGTCCGCGTCCATTTCCAGATGCGGTCAAAGATATCCTTGCAATCCATTTGAACGGCAATCATCATTCCATAGCTCTGGCCTTCGGTGCGCACATCCATATTGCCCGTATCCACAAGATAGCCCATATCCTGTCCGGCTTCATAATAGATGCGCAGGTCTTCACTTCCAAAAAACAGCGTTTCAAATACAGAGGCTATACGCTTCTGCTGCTCGGCCTCGGAATATCCAAACTCCGCAAGCAAATTTGTGTATTTTCCCGTATTAAAAGCCTTCGGCATAGTATCACCCTTTCCCTGACCTTAATTATTCTTTTACCCCTCCCAATGCAAGCCCGTTTACAAAATATCTCTGCAAAAACGGATAGACAACCAGAATTGGCACAGCAGTGACAATAGTAATGGCCGCTCTGATGGATTGGGGAGTTGTGACATTGCTGACCCCCGATTGGGCTGCCGAATTTGCTCCGCCTCCCTGGGTGGTGCTGCCCGCATTCAACGCGCTTGCCAGGAGCTTCTGCAGCTCGTATTGCAGAGTGGAGAGGCTTTGTTTTCCCGAATTGTACAGCAGTGTATCAAACCAGGAATTCCAGGAACCCACTGCCACAAAAAGCGCTATGGTAGCCATGGTCGGAACACACAGCGGCAAAATTATCTGAATGAAAATACGGAATTCACGTGCGCCGTCCATTTTAGCCGACTCAATAAAGCTTTCTGGTATGGATTTGATATATGTCCGTATGACAATCAGGTTAAAGGCGCTTATAATGTTTGGCACCCAATATACGGCAAAGGTATTGATCATATTCAGATTTTTAATAAGCATGTAATTGGGTATCAGACCCGCGTTGAAATACATTGTAAGTACGAAGGCAACGGTTACGAATTTGTTGAAAACATATTCCTTCCTGCTGAGAGTATATGCCAGCATTGCTGTAAAAAACAAGTTTGTGACCACTATGACTACCGTTTTAGTCACACTTACCATAAATGCGCTGTAAATGGTGTCCATGTTTAAAACAACCCGGTAATTCTGCAGTGAAAATATCCTGGGCCATAAGTATATGCCTCCGCGCACGGTATCCATTCCATCGTTGAAGGATACGGCCAGCGTGTTCAGCATGGGATATACCATCATAACCGAGAGAATGATCAGGAAAGCAGAGTTCAGAGTTGTAAAAATAATATTTTCCGCGTTGAGATTTCTTCTCCTGTTTCTTTGGCTCACTCTGTTCACCCCCTATATAAGCTTTTCTTCGCCAAGGCGCCCTGCTATAAAGTTGGCGCCCGCTATTAGAATAATACTTACAACTGTTTTGAATATACCGGCTACGGTGGCCAGAGAGTAGTTGCCCAGCTGAATACCGTATTTAAGCACAAAAATATCAATAGTCTCCGCCGTTTCTACTACAACGCCGTTTCCAAGGAAGTATTGGATTTCGAAACCGGCTTCAAGAATCCAGCCTATACTCATTATGAGCAGGATGATAATAGTAGGTTTAATGGACGGAAGCGTAATGTTCCACATTTTATGATAGCGGTTGGCCCCGTCTATATCTGCGGCCTCATACATGGCCGGATCTATTGCCGTCATGGCGGCAAGATAAATTATGGTATTCCAGCCAAGCTCCTTCCACAGGTGGGACCCCGCAACCACTCCCCAGAAATAATCCGGATTGGCCAGAAACTGCAAAGGCTCTTTTATAATGTGGAGGTTCATTAATACGGTATTTACAATACCACCGCTTGACGGAAAGGAAAGAGCGGTGGAGACCAGCCCCGCAACAATTATCCATGACAGAAAGTGGGGCATGTATGTGATATTCTGTACTATACGTTTAAACCCAATATTTCTAACCTCATTCAATAAAAGTGCTAAAATTATTGAGCAGACGTAACCGATTATAAGCGTAAGAAAACTCTGCGCCAGCGTATTGCGTATATCTCTTATAAAACGTTCGCCATTTATGCCGGTAAATAACTTGACAAAATTATCAAAACCCACCCATTGCTGATCAAACGTACTTCTTATGGATGGCCTGAAATTTTGAAAAGCCATGGTCCAGCCTGTTACTGGCACATATGAAAATAATATTTTGTATAGCAGGATTGGTACGCTCATTATAATCAGCTCACGCTGTGATATTATGATGCGCCACGTACTCCTGCCGCTTCCTGAAAAAGCCGGCGTTTTTGCCCTCATGGTTTTTACCTCCCGTATTCTAAAAAAAGGGGACTGGCATCCCCTTCTTTTAGAATTATTCACCAGATATTTTTATGATCAATTTCCCCAGCTCTTGAGCCTATCCTGGATTCCTGCATTTATAGCGTCTTCATATGCCTTGACGTTTATCTTTCCGATAGAATTCAGATAATCGCTCCAGATGCCTTCAAAGTCATTAGGTGAAGCCAGTATGGCCTTTGGCAGGAACTGCAGTGAAGCATCCGTCAGCTGCTTGTTAGCCATCTGTGCGTCGCTTCCATCCGGAAGGGCTATATTCCAGGCCGGATAGTATACCGGGTTTTCCGGAGGCTGATTATTGAAATCTCTCCAGGTCTTTTTATTGTATTTGGTCAGGAAGTCCTTATCGTAGTCTCTCAGAGTTGCAAAGAATTCCTCGGGCTGATCGTCGGGGCCATATGCGTTTCCGTCAGTGTAGGTACCCTGGCGTTTCGGCATTATATCTACGAGAGCCATTAACCTGTTGGAGGCTCTCCAGACCAGATCCCTGGAATTTGTACGCTGTTCTTCAGTCCTTGAAAACTTACCGTCTGCGCCTTTCTGATAATCTTCGCCTTCAATGCCCCATGAAAGAATCTTCTGCCATTCTTCGTCCATCAACGTGTCTATGAAAGCGACAGCCACATCAGGCTGCTTGCAGCTGACTGATACGCCGATACCCTGGTTGATGTTCATAACGTCTCTGTCGGCATAATATGGAGCTTTGCCGTCATATGTAGGCATTGTTGCCACGTAGGTGCGTTCGTCCTTGTTTGCCGCAACCAGAGCATCATGGGCAGTTCCATAGCTCCAGCGCTGATCGTACATACCAAGTACACGGCCTGTGGCCAGCTTTGCCAGGTACTGGTCAAGAGTCTGTGTGAAGCTTTCTTTGTCAACAATACCTTTGGCATTCATCTCGTTCAGATATTTATAGTAATTCTTTGAGATATCCTTGTCGGCAAATATTGATGCCGTGTTGTTCTGATCAACTATGACTCCGCCGTTGTTTGGCTGACCGTCAAGATACTGGGGCGGATTTGTCAGGCCCCATTCCCTTCCCGGAGCAGTCAGGATCTCAAAGCCTATGGTTGGCTGGCCGTCTATGGTAGGATGCTTGGTCTTGTAATCCTCGATCAGTTTAAAATATTTTTCCAGTGTCATATTTGACAGGTCAGGGTATCCTGCCTCCGCCAAAACGGCTTTCTGAATCCAGAAGCCCGAGGCGCTGAAATTTGTTCCCCCTGTAATTTCACCGTAATAGCGGTTGTAATTGGGTATCTGATATATGTGCTTTCCCTGACCGCCATCGTAGGATATTTTATTCCAGTAAGGCTTAACATGCTCGTACAATCTGCCTGCGGCTTCAGGTTTCAAATAGTCATCCAACGGTATATATGCACCGCCTGTGACCAACCGTGCATTTTGATCGGTGGCACCTATGAGATCCGGATATTCGCCTCCTGCAAGCATAACACCTATTTTCTGGTCCTGGTTGTCGGGAGTTATTATTTCATAATTGAGAGTTACTCCCAGCTTATCCTTCAAAAGCTTTGTAAGCTTGTTGTCGGCCGCCGGAGCAGCTTGATTCGTGGTAATCCAGATACTGAGTGTTACAGGCTTATCCGGTGAAAGCACAGGCAAGGTGCTGCCTGCTGTTGTGGAAGTTGAGGTGCCGGTATTGGCCGCCGAACTCCCTGTTGCCGCCGAGTCGTCTCCTCCCTTGCCGCACGCAGCCATTGATACGACCAGGACTGCGGCCAAAAAAAGTGAAGCAAATCTTTTCATAAAATCCTCCTTCTGAAAATTATTTAAACCACGGGCACATTTTTTTTGCGCAGCAGCGCAATCACAACAGTCATATTTGACTCATAAACCCGCTTTTTGTATAATTGCATTATATGTATAAATTTTCCTTAAGTAAATTATCAAATTGGGGATAAGTATGGGACATTTTTAAAAGGGGTTTCAAAATGTTCAAAGTAGTGCTCGTAGACGATGAGCCGTCCGTATTGGAAGGCTTGCGTATTTTTGTGGACTGGAACAAAATGGGGTTTGAGATCGTGGGAGAAGCGTCCGACGGAGCGGCTTCCTTTTCAGTTATCCGGGATACCCGGCCCGACCTTGTCATCTGTGATATAAGAATGCCGGTTCTCAACGGGCTGGAGCTTATGGAAAAAGTAAACGCCGAAATCGGCCATGCACCGAAATTTGTGGTCCTGAGCGGTTACAATGATTTTTCGTATGCGCAGAAAGCCTTGCATCTGGGAGCCCTGGGATATCTGACCAAGCCTCTGGACTCAGAGGAACTGGCACATGAGCTGTCCCGGGTGGCAGGAATGATAGAGGGCGAAAAAATCACAAGGCAGGAACACCTGGAGCTTATCCGTTACACCACAAATCAGCTCTATAACGATATTATGAACGGTAAGCGCGGCGAAAAGCTCAGCCGGAAAGCCCGGTTTATTTTCGACATTCCCGAAAACGCCCAGATATACATTGTTCAGTTTATAGCCGATACTGGCGAAAATGCCGGCAGTAATTCTGAAACCGGGATTTACGATTTACTTATGCGCCTCACAGGGGTGAAGAATGAAAATTGCGTATTTTACAACGGAAGCGACAGCTATATAGCCGTTATACATAACGGAATGCGGATGTTTTCCGGCGGGGCCTCCCTTTGTGACCGGCTGACAGGGCAGTTAAGCGGATTGGATCCCGGTAATTACGGCTTCCGGTCCTTTTGGGCATTAATAAGCGCTGCCTCTCATGGAAGCGATGTGCTGGATAACATTTATAATTGCGGAAAACAGCTGGAGCAGCTCCAGAGCTATTGCATGCTGCATCCCGAAAACAGCGTCGTCTGTTACACCTCTTTGGACAGTCATCCGGAGCTGCGGGAACAGTCAGGCTCCGGGAAAGATTTCATTCTCCCCGAGCTCCCCTTTGACAGCATCGTCAATGCCCTGAAAGGAAATGAAGCCACCGAGGTTTCAAACTCAGTGGATGAATTTTTCCGCAAACTGAACGAGAGCGGAGTATCAAGCCGGCTTTACTCCATTTGCCTTTACAGGTTGGCGGATGTGGTGAAAAAAATGGCTTACGCCTATGGAATAGATGCGAGGACGGCAGTTCTGGACTTTACCAGGTCGGTGGGCGATATGAACCCAAATTGCCAGAAGCTGGCGCTGGATATGTGCAGTTTTATTTTCCAAAAACAGAATATCAATAATGACAAGCCGCTGGCTTTACTGGAAAACGAAATCATAGACTACATCAGGGCAAACTACGTTAAAAGCCTCAGCCTCCAGGATATTGCCGAAAAGTTTTCACTTCCTGCAATGATTATAAGCAAAATAGTAAAAAAGAGGACCGGACAGAAATTCAACGACTATTTCAACCATCTGCGCATTGAACACGCCAAAGCGCTTATTGCGGCCGAAAATATGAAAATAACCGCGGTCTGTGAAGAATCCGGATATTCCGACTATGGCTACTTCGTGGAAAAATTCAAGGAATTCACAGGAGTCCTGCCTTCGGAGTATAAGAAAAAATATTCGTGATCAAAAAATCAATTATTATGGGTTTTCAGTCCATATTAATCGACTTAGGTCAAATTGAGCTGGGAGGTATTAAAGAGCCATGAAAAAATTTTTTCTTGTTTTTGACAATGTCAGCATAAGGCGGAAATTCATCCTGGTTTATATTTTCTGCATCTGCCTGCCCGTCATAGCGGGAGCTATTGTCTGGATAGCCTTTACCTCTCAGGAGATGCAGCAGAATGCGACCCATTACCTGGATCAGACCTTTGAGGGAGCCTCCGGGGATTTCAATATTCTCACCCAGACCGCAGTCAATATCGCCAACCAGGTCAACGCGGACAAGACGGTGCTGAATGATCTGTCCAAAAGCTTTTCCACTCCGGCGGAGCACTACGATCTCTACTGGACAACCCTGCGCAACCGCTTCAACATGTATCTGGTCAGCAATCCCGACATTGCCGAAGTGACTCTGTATATTGACGACCCCCACTTTATAAATGTGGACTATTTCCGTGTCCTGGACCACACGGTGCGCCAAAGCCAGTGGTACAAGCTGGCCTCTGAAAGCAGCTCCAACATTGTTGTCTATCCGGGCTCAACGGCCATATCCATTACGGAATATAAAAACCGCCTGACAATCATCCGGAAGGTAAATGCGCCGGATTATTTAAACAACGCCACAAACTACCTGCTGATCGAATTGAAGCTTGACCGGGTCATAGCCAAGCTCAGCCAGGAGAGAGGCAGCATGGACACCTATCTCACTGCCTCCGGGGATAAAATCATATG
This sequence comes from Bacillota bacterium, assembly GCA_023397905.1. Taxonomy (GTDB): domain Bacteria; phylum Bacillota; class Clostridia; order Acetivibrionales; family DSM-1351; genus Ruminiclostridium. Next base: position 7,940 of record JAEWSZ010000120.1, read on the forward strand.
GGGCACACAGTACTTGAATAATAACCAGGTAGGGGCGGCTCCGGTTTTAAAGCTCCCTCCCAGCAACAAATTTTACATACTTCAGAATGAAATCGGCCTCAAGCCTTACTTTGAAGGCTGGAAGATAACAGGAGTGTATGACAAGAACCAGATATTAAAAAAACAGGTGGTTGTCCTGGCTTACATACTGCTGATAACGCTGTCCCTGGCAGCATTTTCCCTGTTTCTGATCTGGTCTGTGCTGAATTCCATGCGCTACCGGATATCCGCCCTGGCGGACCACATGAAAAAAGTGAAGGAAGACAATTTCGAGCCCATGCTGCTTTCAAATCCGGGGCAGGATGAGATCGGATGGCTGATTACGGCCTTCAACGATATGATCGCCGAAATAAATGAACTGATAAACGTAGTGTACAAGCTTGAAATAGAAAAAAAGAGTATGGAAGTCGAAAATATCCGCGCCGAATATCAGTATCTGCAGGCACAGGTGGATCCTCACTTCCTGTTCAACACCCTCAACGCCATACTGGTCTTCTGCGTAAAGAATAATTACACCGAGCTTTCGTCCATTATTTCAAGCCTGTCCAAGCTTTTAAAGCGGCTGCTCACCACCGGCAGTGACCTCATTACCGTTTCGGAGGAATTTGATTTTATAGACAAGTATCTGGCTATTGAAAAATTCCGTTTCGGGGATAAATTCGACTACGAGATCCGGATCTCTCCGGAAGTTAAGGGCTCCGACCGTCTGATCCCCAAGATGAGTATCCAGCCAATTGTGGAAAATGCGTGCAAACACGGTCTGCAGTCATCTGCCGACAGCCGCAGGCTGGTTCTGAAAGCCGACATCAGGGGCAATGCCCTGGTCATATCCGTAAAAGACAACGGCGCAGGCATGGCTGAGGAAAAAGTCCAGGCCATCCTGAAAGGTCTGGAAAATCCCAAAGCAGAGATCACCACTCCGGCTGACAGGCATGATGACACCGGAAGCGGCGTCGGCATACAAAATGTCTACCAGCGCATGATGATGAATTATGGGGAAAGGTTCCACTTTACCATACAAAGCGCTCCGGAACAGGGCACGGAAATCATCCTGCGCATTGAAGAGGTATGAGTTTGATAAAATATGGGGTTAATGAGATATGAATTTAGTATTGCGTGGGCTTTTTGCGGGTTATTCTCTGAAAGTGTGTAAAAAAGTTGTTGTAATTGTTATAGCCTACCGCCTCCGCTATGTCGCTCAGCTTCATGCCGGAGGCTTTGATCAGCTCCACGGCTTTTTCAATCCTGAGGCGGTGCTGGTATTCATTTATACCGCAGCCGAACTGCTTGCAGAAGGCATCCCCCAGATGTCCTGCCTCCATAAACACCATGTCTGCCAGGGATGCTACGCTGAGCTCCCTGTCAAAATTTTTTTCGATATATGACTTTACTTCATACAGATAGCTGCGGGAGTTTTTTCTCCTGCCCTCCAGCATTAAGCTGATAGACTGGGAAAGAATGCCGGTTATATAACTTTTCAGCCTTGCCATATCCCAATTCCCCGTTTTCCCCGAGGGCAGCACCGTGTTGAGCTTTACATTTCTTTCAAAAGCTATGCGCAATATGTGATAGACGTAGCTGTTTACTATTACGCAGGCATCCTGCAGACCTATGTCTTTTGCTTCAAAAAAAGCAAACAGCTCCTCTATAAGTTTTTCCGCCTCCTGGTAATTCATCAGCTTGAGAGCCGCCGTCAGTTCTTCGTCAAAGCCGTCTCTTACCGGCTTCCACCATGTTCCGGCCTTTTCTTCCATATGGCCTGTATTGCCCGTATTGTCCATTGCGGCTTCCTGTGGCCACAGGCCCCGGTTTTTTTTGAAGGCTTCGATATCCGCCCGGGAAAAACCATAGCCTGTGAGAAATTTCTCATCCAGCCTGTTTTTTATCTTGCGCAAGACAGAAATTATCTCATCCTTGTCAAGGGGTTTGAGCAGATAGTGGCATACCTGGTGCCGCATGGCTTCCTGGGCATATGCAAAATCGGAATAGCCGCTTAAAATCACAAACTCCATGTCCGTATTCAGCCTGCGCACCTCGCTGATAAGCTCCAGACCGTTTTTTACCGGCATGCGTATATCGGTTATAATCAAATGGGGCTGCAGCTCTTCAAGTTTCAGAAGAGCTTCCTGCCCGTCGGAGGATTCGCCGCACAGCTCAAAATCGAGCTCGCTCCACGGTATCATAATCTTCAGTCCTTCAAGTACCGACGGTTCATCGTCAACTACAAATGCCTTAAACATTGTGCGGCCACCTCCGACTTACAATTCATAACCCTTGATATAAATTTATACCATTACATTTTAAAATTCAACTAAAAAATATAAGTGCCGCCTTTCTTCTATATTCCTTTTTCCGCCACAAACACCGCCAGGTCGGCATATCTGTTGGAAAAGCCCCATTCATTGTCGTACCAGGATACCACCTTTACCATATTGTCTTCAATGACCATTGTTGACAATGCGTCCACTGTGGAGGAAGCCGGATCACCCTTGTAGTCAATGGAAACCAGTGGTTCTTCGGAATAATTTAGGATGCCCTTCATGTTTCCGCCTGCGGCCTCCTTAAATGCGGCATTCACCTGCTCCTTTGTCACCGTCTTTCCCACTTCCACCACCAGGTCCACAACAGATACATCCGAGGTGGGGACTCTGTATGCGAAGCCGTTGAGCCTGCCGTCCAGCTCGGGGATCACCAGCCCGATAGCCTTAGCTGCGCCTGATTTGGTTGGGATTATGGACATTGCCGCGGCTCTGGCTCTCCGCAAATCGCTGTGGGGCAGGTCCAGGATTTTCTGGTCGTTTGTATATGAATGGACCGTGGTCATCAGGCCTTTGATTATCCCGAAATTGTCATTCAGCACTTTAGCCAGCGGAGCCAGGCAGTTTGTAGTGCAGGAGGCGTTTGATATTATATTGTGAAGAGACGGGTCGTACTTATCCTCATTTACGCCCAGTACTATAGTTATATCCTCTTTTGTGGCAGGGGCCGATATGAGAACCTTCTTGGCTCCGCCCTTTGTGATGTGGACTTCGGCTTTCTCCCTTTTTGTGAACAGGCCGGTGGATTCGAGCACTATTTCCACTCCACGTTCCTTCCAGTTGATGTTTCCCGGATCTCTTTCAGCCAGGATCTCGATCCTTTTGCCGTTGATCACAAGAGCGTTTTCAACCGCTTCAACAGTTCCGCCAAACTTTCCGAATACGGAATCGTATTTCAGCAGATGGGCAAGGGTGGGAGCATCGGTCAGGTCATTGATAGCCACCACCTCCAGCTCCTTTGAATATTTCTCTTCAATTACCTTGAAGGTATTTCTTCCGATTCTTCCAAATCCATTGATACCAATTTTTACACTCATGTTTTTCTCCTTTTCCGGCACAGGGCCGGGTATTGAAATACTTTTATTTCCCCTGTCCTGTTCCTCATGATTTTTACTACAGTTTTATTATATTATCTGATATAATATAAATAAAATGCATATTAAACATATTTGCTATAAACGGAGGTTATATTAATGAATCTCGAATTATATAAGGCATTTTATTATACGGCCAAACACGGCAACGTCTCCCGGGCTTCTGAGCAGCTTTATATAACTCAGCCCGCAGTTAGCAGGTCTATCCGGCAGCTGGAGGACGCGCTGAAATGCCCCCTGTTTTTCAGGACCTCAAAGGGTGTGAAGCTGACTCCTGAAGGGGAGATATTGTATAAATATGTTGAGCAGGCCTTCAATTTTATAGCCGCAGGCGAAAGCAAAATAAACGATGTAAAAAATTTAACCGTGGGCGAGGTGAGGATCGGCGTAAGCGACACCATTTGCAAATATTATCTCATTCCGTATCTGAAGCTATTCAAGACCCTGCATCCCGGCATAAAGATACGCGCCATCTGCCCTACTACACCGGGGATCATCAGCCTTCTGAAAAACGGGAAAATTGATTTCGGCATTATAAACCTGCCCTATACCGACGACCAGCTGAACTTCCAGAATATAATAAAGGTCCAGGACTGCTTCGTCACCGGCCGGAAGTACCAGTATTTAAGCCGGAAGCTGCAGCCGCTGGACGAAATTGTGAAGCATCCGCTGATCTTGCTTGAAAAGAGCAGCAACTCCAGAATATTCATTGATGAATATTTTAAATCCAATTCCCTGTCCGTCACTCCGGACTTTGAACTGGGAAATATGGACCTGCTCATGCAGTTTGCGAAGTATGATTTCGGCATCGCCTGCGTCATAAGAAATTTTATAGAAGATGAGCTGGATGCTGGCAGGCTGTTTGAGATCAAACCCATTGAGAAAATCCCCCGGAGAAATATAGGGGTCACCTGGCTGAAAAACGTGCCGCTGTCCTCTGCTGCCAAGGTGCTGATCAGCAATCTGGATTATCTGGAAACCTCGGAAATATAGAAACCTCCGGAAGGCCAGGAATATACTGACACCGCCGTTTTATTGCGTCCACGCCGGCATCCGTAGTATAATGAAGGGGTTAGTATACTGCCCATGGCATGTGGGATCAGCGTCGGCAGTGTACTTTTTTTATAAAGGGTCCAATCTTTAAGGGGGGAGGTTGTCATGAAAATGCTTCTGAAGCTTTTTATCATTGTGTTTGTATTTATTCTCATAACGGATATCGCCGGCAGCTTTTATTTTTATAATATGTCGGTAGCCCGTACAAAGAAGGATTTTCTCGCAAACGACACCGCCCTGCAAAATACTGCCCGGACGCAGGAAATTGCCTCGGACAGTATCCCGTCCGACGCCCTCCCCGTAAATGCAAAATTGTACAGCACCGTTCAGGAAGAACAGGTTGAAATAGATTGGTTCAACAAGCAGCCCTATGAAGAAGTCGGCATAAAGTCTGAGGACGGCCTGAATCTGGTGGGCTATTATCTGGAAGCTCAGACGCCCTCCCCCAAGACAGCTATTCTGGCTCACGGCTATGCCTCCCAGGGAACCTATATGGGTTCATATGCCAAGATTTATTATGATCTGGGTTATAATGTGCTTCTCCCCGACGACAGAGGCCACGGGAAAAGTGACGGCGATTATATCGGCTTTGGCTGGGCCGACCGGAAAGATTACCTCAAATGGATCGATTATATTACGGACAGGGTTGGAAAAACTTCCGAAATAGTGCTCCACGGGGTCTCCATGGGCGGGGCCACAGTGCTGATGACCGGCGGCGAAGATCTCCCGGCCAATGTAAAGGCAATTGTTTCGGATTGCGCCTACACCTCCGTATGGGATGAGCTGGAATACCAGCTTAAAAGGATGTATCATTTACCGGCCTTTCCCGTTCTGGACAGCACAAGCCTGCTTTCAAAAATACGGGTTGGATTTTCCTTTAAGGAAGCCTCGGCCCTTGAACAGGTGAAAAACATCCAAATTCCCACTCTGTTTATTCATGGCAGCGCCGACGAGTTTGTGCCCACCTATATGGTAAACCGGCTCTATGAAGCCTGCAACAGCCCCAAGGAACTGATGATCGTGCCCGGCGCGGGCCACGGCACCTCCTTTGACACAGATGCGTCCGGATACAAGGCCAAAATACGGGAATTCACAGCAAAATACGTGGGCTGAGGGGCCGGAACCCATTGATTCCAAGTTGTCCTCGCGTACAATTCATGTCTCCCGTATTCCGGCCTCTAAACTCCTGCATTCTGCCTTTAAGGTTTCTCCTGAATCCTCACTCCTGCACTCCTGAATTTACGGTCCCACGGCCTCAGGCTTCTTGGCCAGCTGCAGCCTGTAAAGCCTGCTGTATATGCCTCCCGCTTCCAGCAGCTCCGTATGGCAGCCCATTTCCTTTATATGCCCCTTGTGTATCACGATGATCTTGTCGGCATTCCTTATGGTGGAAAGTCTGTGAGCGATGATAATGGAGGTCCTGCCCCTGGTGATTTTGGACATGGCGTTTTGTATTATTATTTCAGTTTCCGTATCTATGTTGGCAGTGGCTTCATCCAGCACAAGAATGGACGGCTTGAAGGCCACCGCCCTGGCAAAGGATATGAGCTGCCTCTGCCCCGCCGAAAAGGTGCAGCCACGCTCTCTGACCGTTTCCTCATACTTGCCGGGAAGCTGCTCTATAAAGCTGTCGGCATTTACATACCGCACCGCTTCCACTATTTCCTCTTCGGTGATCCCGCTGTTGTTCAGCCTTATATTGAACCTGATATCCCCGGTAAAGAGGAATACATCCTGCAATACCACGGCGATTTGCCTTCTCAGATCCAGCAGGTTGTATTTCCTTATATCTTTTCCGTCCAGCAGTATCTCACCCTTCTGTATGTCATAAAATCTTGCCAGAAGGCTTATTATTGTAGACTTGCCCGATCCTGTGGCGCCTACGAAGGCAACGGTCTCTCCCGGAGTTATTTTGAAGCTCACATCCTTCAGCACCCAATCCTCATCGTTGTATGCAAACCAGACGTTTTTGAATTCCACCTCTCCCTTTAATTCCTTTACGGGCAGGCCTTCGTTTATATCCTCCTGCACATCCACCGTATCAAGTATTTCAAATATTCTCCCCGAGGACACTATGGCGGACTGGATGGTGGTATACTGCTCCGAGATGGTGCTTATGGGTTCGAAAAACTGTTTTATGTACGTGATAAAAGCATACAGCACGCCTATCTCGAGAGCGCTGTCCATTATCCTGCCGGTGCAGAAATAAATAAGCACCGCAATGGTAAGATTGTTTATTATGTCAACAAGGGGCCTGCTGAAGCTGTTCAATATGATCTCCCTGAAGCTGAACTTGAAATACTCGTTGTCAAGCCCCGCAAGCTCGTCATATTTTTCCTTTTCCCTGTGAAATATCTGCACCAGCTTCATTCCCGATATATTTTCCGCAAGGAAGCCGTTTATTTTGGCAATCATGCCCTTCATCTTCACAAAGTTTTTTCTGGCCGCGATCCTGTAAATAACCGTGGCAAGTACTATCAGGGGTATACAGCTGATACTTACCAGCATCAGCCGGAAATCCATTACCGCCATTGTAGCGACTATTCCTATTACCATTACCGAATCCCTGAAAATATTTACAATCACTCCTGAAAAAAGGTCGTTAAGCGCCTCCACATCATTGGTTACCCTGGTCAGTATCCTTCCCGTGGAGTTCTTGTCAAAGAAAGACATGGACATATGCTGGATGTGGGAAAATAATTTGTTTCTTATGTTAAACATTATTTTCTGCCCTATATACGTCAGCATGTAATTCTGGATATATCCGAACACCGCTCCTATGACCACTATCACAAAATATATTATACCCATGGTAGTGAGTACTGCCCTGTCGTCGTTTCCCACCGAGATATATCCGTCTATAACATATTTTATAATATAAGGCTTCAGCAATACGGTGGCATTTATTATAAGCACAAAAACCAGGCTTAACAGGAGCATTGGCACATGGGGCCTGAAGTATCCCATAAGCCTGAAAAACTGGAATTTCCCGCCTTTCACTCCGAATTCATCCTTTGATATATCAGCACTCATAATTTTCCTCCTTGCACGCTGGCTTCCTGAATAGGCTCTTCCTGGGAATTCTGAGAATTATACAGCTTGAAATAGCTGCCCTTCAATTCCATCAGCTGTTTATGCGTTCCTCTTTCGACTATTCTTCCATTGTCCATAAAAATAATCTCGTCGGCATGCATTACAGTGGATATACGGTGTGATATGATTATGCCGGTACGGCTTTTCAGTACATCCCTTATATTATTCAAAATGACTTCTTCCGTTCTGGTGTCAACGGCGGAAAGGCTGTCGTCCAGAATCAGTATGGATGGATCTTTTATGAGGGCCCTTGCTATGGAAACCCTTTGCTTCTGACCGCCCGACAGGGTCGTTCCCCGCTCCCCTATAACAGTGTCAAAGCCGTCCTGAAATTCCATAATGCTGTCATAGATGGCTGAAAGCTTTGAAACTTCCTCTATTTCCTCATCGGTATGTATGGGTCTGAAAAACTCAATATTGTTTCTGATTGTCGTAGAGAACAGAAAATTGTCCTGAGGCACGTATCCTATGCACTCTCTCAACATATCCGCGGGTATCCTGTTTATATCCGTCCCGTCTATAAAGATATGCCCGTCCTCCACATCAAACAGTTTAAGCAGCAGGTTGATCAAGGTGGTCTTTCCGCTGCCGGTTTTCCCCAGAATACCCAGGGTCTTGCCCCGTTCCAGCTTTATATTTATATTTTTAATAGCTTTTCTGCGGGATTCGGGATAGAAGAAGCTGAGATTTTTGATTTCTATATGGCCTTTTATTTCACACAATTCCTCAGTACTGCCGCTCCCCTCCTCATTTTCAAAAGCGGGGGAAACGCTGAAGATTTCATTGAGCCTCCTGTAGGAGGCAATGCCCCTCTGCCAGGTCTCTATTATTTTGCTTATATTCATGACAGGCCCCATTACCGTTATCATGTATGTATTAAAAGCCACATAATCTCCCAGTGAAATAGTACCCTCAATTACCAGGCGGCTTCCGTATATTATAAAAAATAAAAAGCTGAAACCGAAACAGATTTGTGCGCTGGGCCCCATTATTGAGGAAACCTGGGTCAGCTTCATCTGGGTATCAACCCTGGCCTGGCTGTATTTCAGGAAGTTCTGCACCTCTTCCTTTTCCTGCGCAAAAGCCTTTATTACTCTTATGCCCGAAAGATTTTCCTGGACCTTGTCTGAAATATCCGCAAAAGCTTCCTGGACTTTTTTAAATCTTTCACGGATCAGCTTTCCCACCCACAGCATTATTACCGCCGCTATGGGAATGGGCGCCAGGGCCATGACCGTGAGGATCGGATTTATGGTCCTGGACATAAACATTATTGAAACAAGGCTTATGGTTATGCCGTCCAGGGCCTGAACAAAGCCTCCTCCGAACATGAACCGTACCGCCTGTATGTCGTTGATGGCATAAGCCACCAGGTCTCCCGTCTTGTGATGGCTGTAGAAATCCACCGGAAGGGTCTGAAGGTGCCTGAAGAGATTGTCTCTCAGATAACACTCCACCGTCCTGCAATTTCCTATTAAAAGGTAGCGCCATATATATTTCAGCACGAATACCAGAATAATTACTCCCAGCATCAGCAGCACGTATTTATATATCTGCTCCCGGGGCATATCCCGCCTGTCCAGCCCATCCGTTATAATCCCAAGTATTTTAGGGATAGTCATGGCGCTGAAGGAACATGCCAGCAGTATGACTATGCCTAAAATGTAGCTTTTGATATGTTCCTTGATAAAATCAATCAACAATTGCTTTCCTTTAGCCGACTGTTTTTCCTCTTTCATTTTGCCTCCATACCCTTCAATTGATTTTAGAATTATATATTTAACAGTATACATTTTAAAATGGACATTTTTATTCTTTTAATATATATTTTTATAAAAAATATATATTTCATATCGCTTTTCTAGGAAAATGAGCTTTAATTTCTGGCAATATCATGGTAAAATAACATTTATTAGGCTGGTAACTTATTAATTTTTCAGGAAGGGATCTACAACATGGTATATTTCAAAAAAATGCTAGCCGCATTTATGATTTTTGTTTTTCTGCTGCAAGGTACAAACTCTTTTGGCGAAACCTCTTCACCAGACACCGTAAACAATACTAAGAAAAGCATAACCGTATTGTGCGGTGAAAAACTTTTCGGAGTGGACCCTTTCAATTTTATATCCGACGGCTGCTCATATATGCTTAATGCATTTGAGGGTCTGACCAGACTGGATAAAAACGGCAATGTAGTTCCCGGAATGGCCAAAAGCTGGAGAATCGAGGACGGCGGCAAAAAATTCGTATTTACCCTGAGAAATGCCAAGTGGTCTGACGGTAAGCCCGTAACGGCCTATGATTTTGAATATGCCTGGAAAAAACTGTTGGATCCTGATTTCCGGCATTATTTTAGCTTCCTGCTGTATCCTGTTAAAAACGGAGAGGCATATGCAAATAACCTGGCGCCGGCGGACAGCGTAGGAATAACCGCTAAAAATGCCACAACTCTTGAAGTTGTATTTGACGAGCCCACTCCTTTCTTTATAGAATTGACTTATCTGCCGCAGCTCATCCCACTCAGGGAGGATATTGCTGAACGATATCCACTAACCTGGTTTATGTTTCCGGAAACCTTTGTAACAAACGGGGCATACAAAATGTCCAAATACGCTTCCGACATCGTTTTTCAAAAAAGCCCCACCTATTGGGACAAGAATTCCGCTGCACTTGATGAAATACGCTGGAAGTTTTCATATGATACGGGCAAAGCGATAAAGGATTTCAACTCTGGCAAGGTTGATATTGTAACCGGATTTATCTCCTACGATGACCTGCGTACCATGCTGAATACGGGAAAAGTTTCGGAATATAACCGTTTAGGCATTTACTATTTGTCATTTAATACGGCTAAAAAGCCATTAGATAATATAAAAGTCAGGAAAGCAATATCCCTGGCTCTGGACAGAAAGAAGCTAATTGATACCGTAATTCCCGGCTTTACTCCGGCAGCAGGGGCCATACCCTATGGGGTCCATGGCCAGAAGCAGGGTACAGATTTCAGAGAAGAAGCAGGTGCTGCAGATTTCATATCCCCCTCCGCAGACATAGCTGCCGCAAAAAAACTGCTTAAGGAGGCAGGTTATCCCGACGGCAAAGGACTGCCCCCTATAGAATTATTATATAATCCAAACGCAGGACACGAAGAAATCATGAGCTTTATACAGAAACAGCTCAAGCAAAATTTAGGCCTCAACATAAAACTGGTGGCAAGTGACGGTTTTGCCGAATTTATAGACATGAGAAATGCAGGTAAATTCTCAATAGCCAGAAACGGATGGCTGGCCGATTATAATGATCCTTCAACCTTTCTGGAATTGTGGTCGTCACGTAATGTAAAAAATGAAACCGGTTGGAAAAATGCAGCATATGATAATTACATAAATGCCGCCAGGACCTCTACAGACCCGGAAAGCAGAATGAATGCATATCACGGTGCAGAAAAAATACTGATGGATGAAATGCCCATATGTCCTATATATTTTTACACTTCGTTTTATCTTAAAAATCCGGAATTATCAGGTGTATTCTTTTCTTCAGGCTATTATCTGCATTTGCAGTATGCCGATTTAAAGTAGATGGGGCTGCCCGTACTCTGTACTCCCTGATTTTGCTTCAGGTTTTATTCAGAAGTCGGATTGCTGAACTCTGGGTTCTGCCTTTTTATATACGCCCGGCGCTATTCCTATAATTTTTTTAAACATCCTGAAAAAATTTGAATAGTCGTTAAAGCCGGTCATATAACAGGTGTCTGTTACGCTCATGCCCTCAGACAGCAGCTCCTTTGCCCTTGCAAGCCGCTTGTAGATTATGTATTGATGCAGGTTCATGCCTGTATATTTTTTAAACAGCCTGCTTAAATAATATTTATTTATGTAAAATTTATGTTCAATAAATTCCAGTGACAGGTCTCCCTGCAGGTTTTCATTTATATAATCAAGCACAGGGAATATTTTTGCCGACATACCGGTGGGATCGTCTCCGCTGGAGGTGGACAAAAAGGCATTGTTCAGCAATACCAGCAGCTGTACGAAATATGTGTTTCTCAGTATTATATCGTGTTTCTGTTTTTTCCCGCTGACCTGCTCAAGACTGTTCATCAGCTCCATAAGCTCCTGGCGCTGGCTTTCGTTGAGCTCGATCCTGTTCCGCTCACCTTTTTTTCTGTTGTTGAAGCAGTATAAAAGATTAAATTCCTCGGTGCTGTACAGGGCCGGGATTTCATTTCCAAACTGGATGCATATCCGCTCATAGGTTTTATCCGATTTGAAAAAGGGCTTGTGTATCTCATACTGGTTGGTTATCATAAGATCTCCGTGATTCAGTTCATATATCTTATTTTCAACGAAATAATTTACATCTCCCGAGATCAAAAAATATATCTCATAGACGTCGTGCAAATGAAAGTCTATATCTATAATATCGCTGCGCGTATGTCCGAATCCGAATCTGTCCCTGTCGTCAGAACATTTTATTATCTGCATATATCCCCCTGCATTTTAGTCAAAAAAAGCAATGTTTATGTGCAAAAGTGCAATGTTTATTTCATTATTATACACTAAAATTAAAGTAAATGTTAACATTTCTTCAAAAGGGGTGTATATATTGTCCAAATTTTTATTAAGCGCTTTTGCAGATGAAATAGACGCCTGCCTGCCAAAGCAGATGGAAGTCCTCGGCAGTCACAGCATCAGTTTTATTGAGATGAGAGGCGTAAACGGGAAAAATATATCCGAGTACACGCCGGATCAGGTCCGGAGCATAAAAAGGCAGCTGGATTCGGAAAATTTCAGAATATCCGCCATCGGATCTCCCATCGGAAAGATCATGATAACCGATGATTTCGAACCCCATTTCAGGCTGTTCCAAAACCTCCTGGATACGGCGGAAATATTGGAAACACGGTATATGCGGATCTTCAGCTTCTTTATCCCAAAGGACGCAGATCCAGCCATCTACAGGAGCCCGGTTATCGGCAGGATGGAAAAACTGGTCTCTGCAGCGGAAAAGAGAGGTATTACCCTGCTCCATGAAAATGAGAAGGATATATACGGCGACACCGCCGAAAGATGCCTTGATATCCTGGAGTCCATAAACAGCAGATTTCTGAGGGCCACCTTTGATCCCGCCAATTTCATACAGTGCGGAGTAAATCCCTATCCCGTCGCATACCGGCTTCTAAAAGAACATATTGAATACATACATATTAAAGATGCGCTTTTCAGTACCGGAAATGTCGTTCCTGCAGGTGAAGGCGACGGAAAGATAAAGGAACTGCTATGCGCCCTGGCGGAGAGCGGCTATGAAGGCTTCCTCTCTCTGGAACCTCATCTTGCCGACTTTGAAGGATTTCAAAAGCTTGAACTACGCGCCGGCGCCGCCGTGAACACCGGGAACGACGGAGAAGTAAAATTCTCAATAGCGGCGGAGGCCCTGAATAAAATTCTTGAGGACGTAAAGCACGGGTAATACGCCTCATGCGGCCGAATCCATGTCTACCGCACAGCAAAAGGCGCCAGGCGTCTTTTCAAGAAAATATAGGAGGTATTTTATGAATAAGAACACAATAGCTGCACAGCTTTTCACACTTCGGGATTTTACCAAAACACCGGCTGATATTGAGAAAACATTAAAGAAGGTCAAAGAAGCCGGGTACTCAGCAGTGCAGGTCTCGGGCATGGGACCGGTGGAGCCCGCATTTCTGAAAGAGCTGACCGACAGTCTTCAGTTAAGGATCTGTGCCACCCACATATCCTTTGACAGGCTGAAAAATGACCTCAAAGCTGTTATAAACGAACACAAGCTGTGGAATTGTGATTTTGTCGGCATAGGAAGCATGCCCTCAGAGTACCCCAGAAGCCGTGAAGGCTACACGGGATTTGCACGGGAGGCGTCTGTCATAGCCAGGGAACTGGCAGCCAACGGCTTAAAGCTCATATACCACAATCACAATTTTGAATTTCAGAAATACGACGGGGTTACAGGTCTGGATATTCTCATAAACGAATCCGATCCCGCCGCCTTTGGTTTTGAAATAGACACTTACTGGGTGCAGGCCGGAGGCGGAAGCCCCGTCCAATGGCTGAAAAAAGTGGCCGGCAGAATTGACGTGGTTCATTTCAAAGATATGGAATTCATTGACGGCAGGCAGGAAATGGCAGCCATAGGCGAGGGAAATCTGGATTGGGAATCCATCGTGGACGTCTGCAGAAAAATCAGTGTGAAATGGTATGCGGTTGAGCAGGATGTATGCCCGAGAGACCCTTTTGACTGTCTTACCTCAAGTTTTAATTACCTGCAGAAGTTCATATAAGACATATGTCATCTATGCATTTTTAACAACAGCAATCTTGTAAAATATAACAGCCGCAATGGCAATGGAGGAATTGAAGAATTATGGGAAACTTGCGTATCGGAGTAATAGGAATAGGCAACATGGGTTCATATCATGTCAAATGCCTTGATAACGGCGAAGTTCCAAATGCGGAGCTCACCGCGGTGTGCGATATATCCCCCGACCGTTTGAAATGGGCGGGAGAAAATCTCAGTAAAAAAGTACAGCTTTTCAAAGACGCCTCTTCACTGTTTTCGTCAGGTCTGGTAGACGGAGTCATAATCGCCGTCCCCCACTATGACCACCCCACCCTGGCCATGGAGGCTTTCAGCCGGGGGCTCCACGTCCTCATTGAAAAGCCTGCCGGTGTATACACAAAGCAGGTCCGGCTGATGAATGAAGCTGCGGAGAAAAGCGGGCTGGTTTTCGGAATAATGTACAACCAGCGCACCAATCCCCTGTACCAGAAGCTAAGGGATATTGTCAAATCAGGAGAACTTGGGGAAATCAGGAGAACCAACTGGATAATCACCGACTGGTACCGCAACCAGGCATATTACAATTCAGGCGGATGGCGCGCAACCTGGGCCGGTGAAGGAGGCGGAGTGCTCACAAACCAATGCCCCCACAATCTGGACCTGTGGCAGTGGACCTGCGGTTTACCCGTACGTGTCCGCGCTTTCTGCCATTATGGAAAATACCATGACATAGAAGTGGAGGACGATGTTACCGCCTATGTGGAATATGAGAACGGAGCTACCGGCGTATTTGTAACCTCCACCGCCGATACCCCCGGCACAAACCGTTTTGAAATAACCGGAGATATGGGCAAGATAGTGGTTGAGGGCGGAAAACTCACCTTCTGGAGAAACCGTATATCCGAAAGGGAATTTAACAGAACTTCAAGCACAGCCTTTTCCCAGCCCGAGGTCTGGAAATGTGAAATACCTGTTTCAGGGGTGGAAACAGCCCATAAAGGCATTATCACCAATTGGACCCAGGGTATTTTGGACGGAACCGCTCTGCTGGCCCCGGGATCGGAAGGCATAAACGGGCTTCAGATCTCAAATGCAGTTTATCTCTCCACCTGGCTGGACGACTGGGTCAGCATTCCCGTGGATGAAGAGCTGTATTACCGGAAGCTGCAGGAGAAAATCAACACTTCCACCTTCCGCAAATCAAAAACGGAAGCGAAGGTTTCGGATGTAAACGGCACATTTTAATACCGCTGGAGGTTATAATGAAAATTTTCAACATTGGAATCGTAGGCTGCGGAGCCATACATTCCACACATGCGGACGCCATAATAAATAATGACGGCACTGCTCTTGCAGCCGTAGCCGATATAGACGAAAGCAAAGCGGAAGAATCCGCCGCAAGATATGGCTGCAGCTATTCTGCCCGCTATGAGGATATCCTCAATGATAAAAATATTGATGCCGTCCATATCTGCACTCCCCACTATCTCCATGCGGACATGGCAATAGCCGCCATGGAGCACGGAAAACATGTTATCGTGGAAAAGCCCATGGCCATAACGCCTTCCGACGCTTCAAGGATGATTTCCAAATCGGAGGCCACCGGCATGAAGCTGGGTGTGTGCTTTCAAAACAGGTATAACGCCACCTCTATAAAAATCAAGGAATTCATTGAATCCGGCAAGGGCGGAAAAATACTGGGGGCCAGGGCATTTGTCACCTGGCACAGGGATAAGGGCTATTATTCCTCGGGAGAATGGCGCGGAACCTGGGCAAAGGAAGGCGGCGGAGTGCTTATAAACCAGGCCATACACACGCTGGACCTGCTCCAGTGGTTTCTGGGGGATATGGAAAAACTGAAAGCCTCTGTGGACACAAGGCTTCTGAAGGATGTGATCGAGGTGGAGGATACCGCTGAAGCCACGATTTCTTTCAAAAGCGGAGCTTCAGCGCTTTTCTATGCTACCAACTGCTACTGTGCCGACTCACCGATAATGGTAGAAATCGTATTTGAAAAAGCCCTGGCAAGGCTGGAAGGCGATCTGACCATCAAGCATGAAAACGGGGAGATTGAACGTTTTTCGGAAACCGACAGGGCAACGGGTGAAAAAGCCTATTGGGGCCTCAGCCACAAAATCCTCATACAGGATTTCTACAGCAGGCTGAGAGCGGGCGTTCCCTTTGCCATAGACGGTTCCCAGGGCATAAAAGCCATCCAAATGCTGGATGCCATATACAGGTCGGACAGATCCGGGACCGAAATCAAAGTCTGAAGTCCATTAATGTGCACATTTGTGATAATGTTGTGCTTGCCCAGCATAAATGTTGTGCTGGCATAACTTGAAAAGTGTATTGAGACATGAGATAATCTTTATATGTTTATTAACAATCCGACAAAGACGTCATATAAAGGTATAGTTTTCATTGCTGATATTTTATTGCGGTGAAAAATTTTAAAATCCAATTCAATACTACGTAATCAAAGCTGATTAACAAATCGGCTTTTTTTATTATTATGAAGTTGTCAGAACATTTACTATAAGGAGGTTGAACAGCATGTACAAATGTGATGTAAAAAGAATGGAAGACAAGATTAAGACTTACTCAAAGTTTGGCGATGCGGGTCATGGAGGAATCACAAGATATTCGCTGTCACCTGAAGCACATCAGGCAAGAGATGAATTTGTCAGAAGAATGAAGGCAATCGGAGCCACAATTGAAACCGACGATATGGCTAATATGTACGCTACCCTCCCGGGATCCCAACCGGGTTTGAAGAAAATAGTAATGGCCTCCCATGTGGATTCCGTTAAAAACGGCGGAAACTATGACGGAATTCTGGGCGTTCTGACTGCCATGGAGGTCCTGGAAACCGTAGTTGAGCAAAATATTCCCCACAGACATCCCCTCACCGCCATGATCTGGACAAATGAGGAGGGTTCTCTTTATCCTCCTGCCATGATGTCTTCAGGCGTTATCTGCGGCAAATTTGACAAGGCTAAAATGCTGGCTTCCAAGAGCATACTGGATGCTTCAAAAACCTTTGGAGAAGCTCTGGAGTCAAGTCCTTACAAGGGTGAGGAGAAAAACAGGCTGAATCCCGGCGATTACCTGGCCATGTTTGAGCTTCACATCGAACAGGGGCCCATACTTGAAGCAGAAAAAAAGGATATCGGTGTCGTTACCTGCGTGCTGGGAATGGTAAATTACAGAATCCGGACTTATGGACAGGCCGACCATGCGGGAACCACCCCCATGTCTTTCAGGAAGGATGCCCTTTATGCAGCAGCCCAGGTGCTCGTGTACCTGCACCAGGAGCTGGATAAGCTGGATCCCGCCCTTGTCTACACAACAGGGGAAATCAAATGCCATCCCTGCGTGCACACTGTTATCCCTGACGAGGTTGATTTTTCAATTGATGCAAGGCATGAAAATCCGGAGGTCATCAGGCAGGTTGTAAAAATCATCGAAAACATCCCAAAAGAGGTTGCCAAATGTAAGACAGGCTACGAACTGGCCTGGGCCCGGGATACCGTATACTTCAATAAGGAACTGGTGGAGTCCGTAAAACAGAGCGTCGATGAACTCGGATACTCAAATCAGTATATTAACAGCGGTGCGGGACACGATGCTCAGTTTGTATCATATATGCTTCCCACAACAATGATCTTTGTCCCTTCAAAAGACGGACACAGCCATTGCGAACCAGAATACACTCCGGTGGAACAGTGCACCGAAGGCGCAAGCGTAATGCTCAATGCGGTTCTCAAAACCGACTTGAAGTGGTAATGATAACACATGCGGAAATGTAATAAATCCCGTCCTACCGGATTTCAACAATACCGGACGGACGGGATTTTATTTATCAGAAAATGGATCAAATTGCCCCGATTGTTTATAATCAGCTATGGCGGAGAAACCGCTCATAGCCCTGTTTTTTAAATCAATTTTGAATTCTGCAGCAGTTTGCGCACCATTACTGCCGCTTCAGCCCTTGTTATATTGTCCTTTGGCGCCACTCCGGCACTGCCCTTGCCCGATATGATACCGGCCTTTATGCACTCTGCAATGCTGCTTCTGGCATATCCCGAGGCGCTGTCTCCGTCTTTGAAGCCTGCAAGCAGCTTTTCAGCCTCTTCTGCCCCGAGTTCCGGCTTCAATCCCGTTATTTCCATTGCCTTTGCGATCATGGTCATTGCCTGTTCCCGGGTTATTTTGTCCATTGGTCCGAATTTTCCTCCCCCATAACCGGATATGAGCCTGTATTCCACTGCGGTTTTGATATATCCGCTGTACCGGTCTACGCTTTTTATGTCATCGAACCCGCTTGTACCCGGCTGCGGCCTCAATCCCAGCGCCCGTACAAGGGCTGCCGCGAATTCCGCCCTGGTGATATCCCTGTCCGGTGCGAAATCTTCCTGGTCCACTCCGTCTATAACCAGTCTTGAAGCCATATCATTCACCGCTTCCTCCGCCCAGTGTCCCTCTGTATCCGCAAATTTCCCGGGGGCGTATATGAGCAAATAGGCGCTGTTTGTAAGACTGTTTATTCTTGCATGGTATTTGCCGTTTATAACGGTGATCCGGGTGGGCACATGGGTAAAGGTGCCGTCGGCATTCAATGTGACTCCCGTGGTTACCTTTGATGGGTCAGCTCCATCGGGTATTGCCACAGTTCTTTCCACATAGCCGTTAAATTTTGATACTTCCACAGTTGTATTACCATTTGTACAGGTGATTTCAAATATCATGGGAGCCACGATCAGTTGACAGTTGTTTTTCTTTGCCGTATCCTCAGCTGCTTTTACAATATCTTCAGAGGGTTTTAATATGGCCACACGCACGGTAATGTCCCCCAGGTCTGTCTGTGCCCCCAGCCGCTCTGCTATACCGCTGATGTTTATTCCTGCTGCCGGCAAAGTGTAACTTGCGTCATCGGTTTTGACGACCAGTGTGGCTCCTTTTTCCTCCATGCTTTTCATAGTCCGCCCGCTGAGCTCACCTGCAAATGTGTCCCCAGTACTGCCTGTTGTCGCTGATATTGTCACTGTGGGGCTGTTTTCTTTGGCAGCAAGCACATCTTTTACCTTGCCGTCGTCCAGCGTTACAGTGGTCACAGCCCTGCCTTCAACCGTTGAAGTGCGCACTGTTCCCATATTTAGCCTTTCACCGTCTACGAGCATCTCTGCCGCCGGCTGTGTAACCACAGGACTGCTGCCGGTTCCCGGACTTCCGCTGCTTCCGCTCTGTTTCCGCGTCACGACTATGTTATAGGTCTTGGCAGTGGTCCCGTCCTGCGCCGTTACCGTCACCGGTATGGTGTTTGCCCCCACATTCAGGCTGACGGTATGCTCATATTTTCCGTATGCATCACCGGTCACCGCCACGTTGTTTATGCTCACACCGGAGACCTTCAGATCACGGACGGCGGCTGTTACCGATATGCTGCTCTGGGAATTTTCAAGAGTCACTCTGTAATCCACAGTATTTGCCTCAAACTGTGGTTCAAGGGTTCCCGGAGCAATCTCCAGCGAGACCAGATCCGCCATTCCGGAAGGTATGATGTTTACCGTCACCGTTGCTGTATTTGAATATTCCTTTCCGTCGTATACCCGGTATGTGAAGCTGTCGCTTCCAAGCATGCCGTCCGCAGGGATATAGGTGTACGCCCCTGTGGTATCACCGGTGACTTCCGCCAATCCTTTGCTCCCCTGTGACACTATGCTGTATATCAGACTGTCCCCATCCGCGTCATAGGCGGGCAATGTTCCCCGTCCCGTCTCTCCGGCGGCTACGGTGATACTTCCGTCATCTGCCAGCGGAGCATCATTTACCGCGCCGATCTCCAGGGTGATCCTTGCGGCCTCCGCTGAATAGTCCGTTCCGTCGCCGCCTTTCCAATCAAAGCTATCCGTCCCATTCCAATTTGCGCCGGGAGTATATATCAATTTTCCGATATCTCCTGCGGGTATTTCCTGGTTTAAGCTTACCCCATTTCCGTCAAGCTTCAGCTCACCATGGGAAGGCAAAGATTCCAGCATGATTTTTACAAGCAGTCCGCTGTATACAAAGTCTGCGGCCGCAAAATGCGTGTCGGTGTCCTCCATCCCATGTATTGTTTTATCGCCGGATACTGGAACGGTTTTGTAAAAAATGCTGGCACTTATGGTTGTGGACGTCTCATTCCCGGCTTCGTCCATGTATTTCGCATAGACGGTCTTTGTGCCTTCTCCGACGCTCAAGGTAAAGCTCCTGCTTGCCGCATACGCCTCATAGCTTGCTCCGGCAAATCCGCTGTCCTCGCTCACCATCATCCGGCTGGCTCCTTCGGCGTACAGTGTCAGCGTCACAGAAGTGCTGACAGTCCGGGCAGCTCCGCCGTTGATACTGATGCTGCCGTTGGCCGGTGCCGTATTGTCCACCGTGAAGACAGCCGACGGTCCTGCCGGCGATGCCCCGTTTCCGGCATTGTCGGCGGCTGTGGCTGCTGCTATGCTTATGCCCAGCGTTCCGTCACCCGTTATGCCTTTTACGGTCACCATCCTTGCACTGCCTGTTCCCGACACTTCCACAGTACCGTTTGCAGTACCTGTTTTATCAAGGGTTATGTCCCCGCTTGCAAGGGTTATTGTATCCGCTCCCGCGTAGGTTACGGTATATGTTATGCTGTTGCTTGCCGTGAGTGTTGCAGAAGGCGCCGATATGGAAACTGTGGGCGCCGTATTGTCCACTGTGAAGGTGGCCGACGGCCCTGCCGGCAGCGCTGTGTTTCCGGCATCGTCTGCGGCTGTGGCGCCCGCTATGCTTATACCCAGCGTTCCGTCGCCCGTTATGCCGCTTATGGTCACAGTCCTTGTACCGCCCGTTCCGGATACTTCCACGGCGCCGTCTGCCGTACCTGTTTTATTAAGCGTTATATCTTCCTTTGCGAGAGTTATTGTATCCGCTCCCGAATAGGTGACGGTATAGGTTACGCTTCCGCTTGACGTAAGTGCCGCGGAAGGCGTTGAAACCGAAACCGAGGGTGCGATGGTATCCAGTATGATACTGTCGCTGACAGTTCCAACCGTCTCATTCCCGGCTTCGTCCATGTATTTCGCATAGACGGTCTTTGTGCCTTCTCCCCCGCTCAAGGTAAAGCTCCTGCTTGCAGCATACGCCTCATAGCTTGCTCCGGCAAATCCGCTGTCCTCGCTCACCATCATCCGGCTGGCCCCTTCGGCGTACAGTGTCAGCGTCACAGAGGTACTGTTGGTATAGGCAGCTCCGCCGTTTATGCTGATACTGCCTCCGTCAGGCGCTATGGTATCCAGCGTAATAGCGGCGCTTATGGTTTCGCCTGTCTCATTCCCTGCTTCATCCATGTATTTTACATAGACCGTCTTCTCTCCGTCTCCGCTGCTCAGCGTAAAGCTCCTGCTTGCCGCATACGCCTCGTAGCTTGCTCCGCCAAACCCGCTGTCCTCGCTCACCATCATCCGGCTGGCCCCTGAGGCCGCCAGTGCCAGCGTCACAGAGGTACTGTTGGTGTAGGCAGCTCCCCCGTTTATGCTGATGCCGCCTCCGGTAGGAGGTATGGTATCTATCACGTATTCCTCTCCGCCGGAGTAGCCGGCGGCTATGTTATTGCCTGCCATATCCGTTATTCCTGTCCCAGAGCCTTTCAGATCCAGCCTCAATGTGCCGTTTCCTGAAATATTAACTACTGTGACCGTATATTCGGCCGCACCGTTCGCCGTCACAGAATCAACCGTGCCCGACGGGCCGGAGGCAGTCAGGATAAAGTCGCTTGCATCAACTCCCGTCACGCCCTCCGAAAATATTACGTAATACGTCACATCCGTTGCACTGGTGCTGGAGTTTACCGGGTTGCTCCTGCTTATACTGCTTATTGCAGGCGCCGTCTTATCCACGGTCAATGTCCCCGTATAAGCAGCGGTATTTGTACCGTCCCCGTTATCTGCGGTCACAGTGATATTTGTATAAGTCCCGTCGGCAATACCCAGTGTGCTCACATTCCACGAAAAACTCCATGCAGAGCCGCTTTCAACGGTCGCTGATTGGGTTTTGCCGTCAATGGCCGCGGAAACTGCAACCGGACGTCCTTCCGGATCTGAGGCGGTTCCGGAAATGACAACAGACTGAGTGCCGTTGTATGTACGGTTTTCGGTTGGATTGTCAATCGAAATGGAG
The DNA here is from genome assembly GCA_023397905.1 of Bacillota bacterium. Lineage (GTDB taxonomy): Bacteria > Bacillota > Clostridia > Acetivibrionales > DSM-1351 > Ruminiclostridium. The sequence continues at coordinate 30,042 of JAEWSZ010000120.1, forward strand.
GGAATATAGTGCAGTTCCACATCTATGCCGTCAAAATCCATATACGACCCCGATGCTATGCAGACAGCTCTCAGTATCACCCTGATTTTTGTTGTATTCCGGGGAATATGTATATTGTCCATGCCTATTTCATCCCATGCGGTAACGCTTGAAAGTGCGGCTACATGTGCACCGTCGGCTTCAAGCTGTACTGTTCCGTCAAAAAATCTGATCTCCAGTTCCGCACTGTCGCCCTCAAAGGATTTAAATGCAAACGCGGAAGCATTCAAAGCGACATTATCGTTGTTGATCCTTAAATATAAATCGTCCGTATCGTACAGCTGGATATCCTGCTGCAGTTCACCCTTATATATGTCCGGAGGCACAGAGTTATAAAAATCATAAAATTCATCCCCGTCACCGCCATTTACAGGATTGTCAAAAGAAGACAAGGGCGGGCTGCCTCCGCTTGATACGCTGTCAAATTGGGTCCACAAATCGGTATACCCGCCTGTTGTGACCGCGGTCCACTTGTCCAGGGCGTCGCCGTCATACCCTTCTACCAGATTGGTTTTCAGATATGTGCTATCCGCGGCATATGCAATGTTTACCATTGCCGTCAAAAGGCACACGGTAAAAAAAGCGAAAATAAAGACTTTCTTCATAATACACTCCTCAAAAAGTTTTATTAAAATCTGCATTCAAATTTCTTCATAGAAATTAAACTTGCAGTTAATTACACAGTTAATAATATGAATGAATTGGCGAACATTAGAATCAAATAAAAGAAACATCATACGAGACTGGCCCCATATACTTGCAGCGGCCTATCATGGAAAATTTTTTCATAGAAAAAACAATTTGCATGGGGTGTGCTGCCAAACAACAAATTTATATATTAAAATTTAACTTGTTTAGCAACACACCTATGTATGCCGATATTTCTTATCACTTTGTTATTGTAAGGGTATAACTCCTTTGCGGTTGCCCGTCTGAGGGTTTCACCTGCATAGGTATCTGATTTGCGGCCGACGTAACGTTGATAACTGCCGAAGCTTGCCCGTTGTTGAGCTGCTGGTTATTTACTACAATTTGCGCGGCAGTATCTTCAACATATGGAGTTATTGTAACCTGAGTAGCGCCTGCCGGAATACCTGCCGTATAACTTGTAGTTGTATGATCCATATTTACCGTTACTGTTCCGTCAATTCCCCGCCCGTAGTAATGGATCTCCACTTTTGTCAGGTACGGACTGCTTGCCCGGGTAACCGTCACGTTATAAACCTGCTCAGGTACACCCTGCGAAGCCAGCTGTACCGTTATTTTGTTTGCTCCCACAGCCAGGCTGACGGGCCCCGATGGCTGGCCTGATGTGGCAGGAAGTCCGTTTATTTTCATAGTTGAAGCTACGCCGCCCGTAACGGCAGTTACTATTATACTGGCCGTATCATTTACAACACTTGCAGTATAGCTGTATACGGCTCTGTCAAAGGCAGGATTCAGCGTTCCGCTGCTCAATGTGAGACTTGTAAGGAACGGTACCGGCGCTTCGTATACTTCAAATTCCTCTATGGAAGCCAATTTTCCATTGGCGTTCAGGCCGCTTGTTACGGCTACCCTGTAATACCTGAAATTCACAATTCCCGTGGTTCTGTCCGTAATGTTTTGCGTATTACCCGTTACTGTATCTATATCCGTCCAGCTTGCCTGGTCATTGCTTCCCTGGAACTTGTAGTCCCTGTTGTTGTAGCCTTCAGCAGGCCAGAAACCACTCCCGCCCATATGTTTCACAACCCAGCGGTTTACAGGTATCGTGGAACCCATATCCACCATCAGCCAGCCGGGCACGCTGCTACACACCCATCTGCTCAACGGGGACGTAGAACCGTCGACTGCCCTGCCGGGACTAAAGGGAAGCACAAAGCTGCTTGCAGTTGCCATTTTATTCAACGCGATATTTCCCATAATCATTATCCTTTCCGTTTGCTCTCCCGCACCTTTCTTTTGGCTTAAAAGCTGCAGGACCGCAAGCTAAATTAACTTCTGGTCGGGAATATACCTGAAATACATATGTAATAGGCCGTGTCAGGTATGGGCTCCGCACCTGTGAGGTTCGGAAGCGCAAAAGTGGTTCTACCGTCTCCTCCGAATTTATTGCCAATCAGTGCATAGAGAGCCGCATTCTGAGCAATATTGAGAGTTCTCCCGTCACACTTCATCCAATACTCCGGTGTAAACGAGTATGGGAATAAAACTATCTGACCTATAAAATAATCCATGCCATTGACCTCCTTATACTTTTTATTAAGCCAATCCAAGCGTTCGTCAAAGGTTTCAGCCGTAATTGACCTTATGATTAATTTCTGGGAGGGTAACTGCCATAAGTACAGATATAATAACGCATCCCATAAGGGCATTTATCCTGTGGGATGTCCGGCAGCCTGAAAGTTGACCTGCCGTCTCCCCCGAATTTGGTGCCGATGATTGAGTATAAGGCTTGATTCTGGACTATGCTCAAAGTCTGCCCTGCGCATTCCATCCAGTCCCTCGGGGCAAAACCATAAGGGAAAAGCTCCATATCACCTAGTAATGGCTCCATTGAAACGCCTCCTTTTCATATACACTTATGACATTTTCTTTTTACCGCCAGGTATGTTTCACGATTGAGATGTTTTTAGAATTCCTGCTGATTTTGCTAACATGTTATCATTTAATTCTATTTTTTTCAATGCTTTCCAAAAAAAATTAACACAAAATGGATTTTTATGCCATATTGTGTTATCCTGTTTATATTAATTAAGCTTTAAATATGCCTTCAGCAAAAATCCCGGCTTTGATTTCAAAATCATTTCCTGAACCTGAAAAAGAACCAAAGCACTGTACGCCGTACTTTTACAGCTTTACAGTTTTTCAAAGAACACGGTATCGTTCAACGGCAGGCGCGTTTTACCGTGTCTGTCCGGTGCCGCCGCTTCGCCTTTGGCATAGCCTATTGCCAGGATGCTGACCGGTTCCAGCTGGTCTGGCAGGCCGAATTCAGCTTTTATGACATCGGGTTTGAAATAGCATATCCACACGCTGCCCAGGCCCAGTTCCGTCGCCTGCAGCATCATATGGTCGGCAACTATGCTGGTATCAATATCTACCGTATGCTTCCCGTCAAAGGGTCTTTTCCAGGCCTTGCCATGGTCTCCGCACACAATGATGACCAGCGGGGCTTCATAAACATTTGCCGCCTTTGACACCTTTGCAAGCCCTTCGGTCTCCTGCAGTACAATCAGCCGGTGAGGCTGTCCGTTTGCAGCCGTGGGGGCAACTCTGGCAGCCTCCAGTATCTTTGACAGCTTTTCCGCTTCAACTCTGTCAGGCTGAAAGCTGCGTACGGAATATCTTTTTTTAGCAATATCCAAAAAACTCATGTTGACCTCCTCAATATACCCGGACCGGATTTTGCCCCGGTCACTTCTCCATTATCACTATCAGGAGATTATAGTTCTCCATCCACTGTCTATTTTTACTGCGTTCCCATATAATTCTATTCTCAATAAGCCTTTTTATCAAGTTCGGGAGGCTGAAAACGCCGCCCGGCCCATGTATTGGGCTCAGGAAATTGAAATGATTTCCCTGAGCCTCCGGTTGACATTTTCACAAAACAGGCCGCCGTGATAGCATATGACATTATCAATATGGTAATCCGCCAGCTTCTTCAGTGAGGCCATACTCATATCCGTATCATGGTTTATGGAAGGATTCGGAGCCACAAGCCTTCCGTTATCGATAGTCAGCGCATCTCCTGTTACAAGGGTCTTGCTCTGTCTGTGATACAGGCAGATATGGCCCAATGTGTGGCCCGGGGTGAAAATTACCCTTATGCCTCCGCAATATGGCAATTCTTCACCGTCCTTCAATGTTTTGTCCACGTCCACCCTGCTGTTCTGAAAGCCCAGTTTCATCTGTTGATAGACCGGTTTTCTATCCTCAGGCAGGGCCTCTATATTCTCCTCCAGTTTGGCAATTTTCAGCGGGGTTTTTTCCCCGTTTACATACGGTTCTTCACTCTCGTGGGCAAGTATCCTGACCTTGCCTGCCGACTCCTTCAGTATGCTTCCGGCCCCGCCGATGTGGTCAATATCATGATGGGTCAATATAACCGTATCCAACCTTTCAAAGGGCACTCCCGCCCTGTCTATAGCCTCTTTTATCTGAGGCAGCTGACCCGGAAATCCTGTGTCAACCAGGATAGCCCTATTATTGTCCCAAAATAATGCCGGATAGATGACGCTGGTCTTTCCCAGCGCGCTTCCGGAAATTTCAAGCATTTCAACGCCATCTGCAATCTTCATAGTACCTCCTGTAAAATTTATTTTCCAATTGTTCTTGATTATATCGCATTTAATACTATTTCAAAAGAACAAAGGGGTGATATTTTACAAATTTTTAACAAACACAATTTTTAATGCTATTTTTAAAATATCCCTCTCTGTTTACCAAAATCCATATGTCAACGGGGACCTTCACCTGTCCGGAAGCATAAGATGCTTTAGAAAGGCTGTAACCGTAATTCATGGATATAGACCAAAAAGATAGGAGGGGTTTATTTTGAGTAATATCGCATTGCAGGTTGAACGCCTGGCTCCAGGAACAGTTGTGCCGCTGGCCAATGTGATCTTTGACAGTGTCGTATACTCTGCGGGTGATATAAGTTATGACACTTCTACCGGAGTCATAACTTTTAATGTCGCCGGAAGGTATGTTTTTCAATGGTGGGTTGCTACCCAGTCGTCTCCATCCACCAACGGGGCCGTATTTGCACTTTCTTCTTCCCAGGGGGATTTCCTGCAGGGCAATTCGCCCATTAAGACGGGAGAAGTGGTGGGCGTAGGAATTGTTGAAGTTTCTGCTGCTCCCGTAACAATCTCACTGGTAAATGCAAGCTCGGCTATTTTCAGCTACGCGGCAAATGTTCCGTTAATAGCGGCGCTTGTGGTAATCGAGGATGATTTCACAGGCGGAGCCACAGGACCTACCGGTCCCGCAGGTCCCACAGGCGCGCCCGGTCCTACAGGAGCTGCCGGACCCACAGGTGCAGCCGGTCCTACAGGCCCCATTGGCCCTACGGGCCCTACTGGCCCTGTTGCGCCAGACCCATTTTCAATTTATGTTCAGGCAGGGGCAGTCGGAGGTGACGGCACGCAGGCCAATCCCTTCGGAACAATCCAGCAGGGCCTGACAGCGGTATCTCCCACCGGAACTGTTCATGTACTGGGCGGGATTTATCCCATCACCGCGACAATGACGGTTAATAAAGCCGGGATAACCATAAAAGGATATCCAAATACGACTATACTGCTGCAAGCCGCCGTCATTGTTTTTACCGTTGTGGGAAGCGGCGTTACAATCGACGGATTTACATTTACCAGCGACAACCCGTACGCTGTGGAATTTGTACAATTCGGCGGCGCAAACCACAAACTGGTCAACAATGTAATTTTCGGGCCGCCTCAGGCGGGACCTTCCATGAACTGGGTGATAAACCGGGGTTTTGTCTCGCAAATAAGCAATATGTCAAATCTGACTGTCCAGGACAATATTCTTTATAACCTGAGGCAGCCTGCCTATTTGAATCCCAACACCACCGGTAATATCACAGGCAATGTGGTCTACAATACCCGCGGTTACGTTGTGGATGGGGCGACCTTTGTCTTTTCAGGCAATTCATGGGGCAGCCCCGAAAATGCGGCCGATATTGCATTGCTCGCCAGCGCCCCCGTGGGACCGCCTTATGATCCCATAGCCGAACTGTCAGCCAACAACAGCTCTGCTTTGATCGACGACCAGAGATAGAAAACATTCCATAAGGCTTTATGATCCTATAGCTTATAGCCTATGGCCTATCGCTTGTAGGCTAGGCTATGGGCTGCAGAACGTAACCATATGTCTCTCAAATGTGCTGTCTGCCGCGTTGCAACCGCCGGTTGCGGGCAGGCAGCCATATGGTTCTTTACTTATGGGACATTCAGGATTAGACTACGTATATAGCCAATATTGGAAGGAGTACACAAGAATGGACTTGGGAAACAGGATCAAGGCTGAACGTGAAAAATTAAACCTGTCTCAGGATGAACTGGCACAGAGGATGAATATATCCAGGCAGGCTATTTCCAAATGGGAGACCGGCAAAAGTTATCCTGATATCGAAAAAATATTGAAGCTTTCGGAAGTGTTCAACCTTTCTCTGGATGAACTGGTCAAAGGTGATAAAAACTTTCAGGAAAATCTCATAAAGGAGGGAAAAACAAGCATGTCAGGTCTGGGAATTTTAGGTTTTGTACTGCTCGCTCTTGGTATAATTGTAGTCATATGGGGCGGGGCTCTGAATTCCGTTAATTTCATGAACAGCGGGTTTATGGCTTTTTTAATAGGAGGATTGATTTTGCTTACAGTTGGCCTGGCCCTGATCTCCTATGTTCCGAACTGGCTGCTGCTGAGTGCATTGTATGTGACAGGAGCTGCTGTAATAGTCTATTTGATAAGCTGCAAGATGCCAATTTATGTTTTATTATCAGGTATAGTTGTGACCCTGGGTGCGGCATGGTGGCTTACGACTCTGATTTTAAGGAGATAGCCGGGGTATGATGACAACACATTACATAAAGGCCGCCTCAAAAGAACGGCTGGCCCGGCTGCCAAATCTCATAACCGCCTTCAGGTTCATTCTGACATTTATGTTCCTGTGGATACTGGCAGGCCGGTTGATTCAGAATCCCCCGGGAGCGGACTCCGGAAGTATGCCGGCCGGACTGTACACAGTCTTCGCCCTTATCTGTATTTCGGATATGCTGGACGGGGCGGCCGCCCGCGGATTAAAAGCGGAATCTCCTTTGGGAAGCATACTTGACGTGCTGGCCGACGGCCTGTTCATCTTTTCCTCTCTTATTACATTAAATATCTTCGGACTGCTGCCGGTATGGTTCACCTTAGCCGTACTGACGGATTTTATGGTCTTTCTGGCCACTTCACGGTTTTTGACTGGAATGAAGCCGGGTATCCTACGGAAGTCATTTGTCTTCGATGTGACAGGCAGGATCGCGGCCGTCCTTTTCTATCTGATTCCGGCCGCTTCCTGTTTTGTTTACAGTTATCCTGCTTATAACGGACTTCTGAATTTATTGTTATATATAACTGTTTTTCTGGCCGCCCTGTCAATGGCCCAGAGGTGTATCTCGTGTTTTGCGGCCCGCGGGCATGTGGAAAATATACGGAAATTACGGCGTAACCCGGTTGATATCCCTGGGAAACATGCATGCACTCCTGACATTGGAAAGTCCGAGAAATTTCATGGTGAGCCGCTCTAATCCGGCTCCGAATTTATCCGTCAAATTTTTTCAGCCAGCGCGCCGAGTCTTGTGCACTACAACCGCTATGAGCTGGGTCAGCAGGCCTAAAATGCAAACGCCTGTCCATCCGAAATGCACATAGTTGAAAGAGCTGAGGAAAGATCCCAGTGAACCGCCTAAAAAGTAAGATACCATATACACAGTGTTTATCCTGTTGCGGGCCTCATTGCTCAATGCATGGACTCTGGCCTGATTGGATATCTGACAGGATTGAACTCCCAAATCAAGCAATATGACCCCTATTACGAGTCCCCACAATTTAAATCCCAGCACGAAGAAACACAGATAAGAAACTATTACGATTATGATTCCTATGCCCACGGTGAATTTGGGGCTCTTTTTATCCGCTATCCTGCCCACTATGGGAGCGGCAACGGCGCCAGTGACGCCCACCAGTCCGAAAAGTCCGGCCACATCAGCGCCCATATTGTAGTGAGAGCTTTCAAGCAAAAATGTAAGTGAAGTCCAGAAAGCGCTGAAAGCCGCAAACATCATCGCGCCGTTGACAGACGCCTCTATCAGTACCGGATAGCTTTTCACCAGCCCGGCCATAGACTTGAACAGCTCCTTATATTTCATCTCTGAAACAGCCGGGCATACAGGTAAAAACCTGCCCAGAAGCACCGCCAGCAATACCATTAAGCATGCTGCCAGCAAATATACGGCTCTCCAGCCGAAATGCTCTCCTATCATTCCGCTCAGAGTACGCGACAAAAGTATACCGATCAGCAGGCCGCTCATAACCGAGCCTATTATCCTGCCGCGTTCTTCGGGCTCCGCCAGCTGCGCCGCCAGGGGAACTATGAGCTGTGGCACCACCGAGGTGAAACCCACCGCAAAAGCGGCAATGGACAGCATTGTCATATTAAAGGAAAAAAACATAAACACTAGCGAACCTGTGGAGCAAAGCAGCATTATTATGATCAGCGACTTCTTTTCCCTTATATCCGCCAAAGGCAGCAAGAGCAGCATTCCCAGCGCATAGCCCACCTGTGTCAGCATTGAAGTAAAGCCCATGCTTATTTCGGTCACCTGAAAGGTTCTCGCTATCTCTCCCAGCAGCGGCTGGATATAATACAAATTGGCCACAGCGATTCCGGCGGCCGCGGCCATTAAAAAAATCAGAGATTTATTCAGTTTAAATTTATTTACGGCAGCTTCATTATCGGTTAAAGTCATGATATCCTCTCAACAGCATTTCCTGTAACATTTATTAAACTATATTATTTTACTAAATTAATGTGCCGGAAGTAAATAATAATTATCACTAAAATAATCCTGAAATAAAGCAAATTATTTCATATTCCTGAAAATATTTATTCCGCCGGCCTGACATCTGAGACCTGCTCAATATCCTGGACCTTTACATAACCGTCGTCGTAATAGTTAATAAAATATATATTTATATCCTGCTCATACCACTTATTTTTTACATGCTGGTGTTTAAAATTGTCCTGGCTTTTATCCTCCATCGCTATTCCGTATATCCCCAGCTTAAGTGCTGCGTCCTTTGTAGGCTCCAGATACCGGTATCTCAAGGTGCCTCTTAAACAAAGACCCTTTTGTTTTGCACTTACAATCATGCCTCTGCTGGTGAGAAATTTCCCCTCCAAAACAACCGTATTGTTTTTTACGGTGTCAACCGCGTTCTCTATATTTTTTCTAAAGTTATGTATGATAACCGGGCCCGAATTTGAACCCTCAAAGTAATAGTCATCCGTGGCAACGGATTTCAATTTACCATGCTCCTGCCGGTACATCTGTAAATCCCGCAGCAGTCGCCCCTTGCGGGCTTATTCCCGGTAAAATTAATAAGGCTGCCGCCAGAAACCCCGCCAGCATCTTTTTTAAGCCGTTCATTAAAAACCCCCGTAATATCATAAATATTTTATATCTGCACAAATAGTATACTATAATCTGCCAGGAGTTCCAATAATTATTCTACGCACAAAAAAAAATAGAATTTAATGTGTGGAGTATTACCTATATCGATTACTTACACATCGTATCTACAGTCATAAATAATATTAAAAAATTAAAATAATAATAAATCGCTTGAACAGGATCGCGGACAGTAATTGAAATAATGCAAAGATATATTAAGCGGAAGCTGAATATATAAAGATATGCTGCCATAAACATTCGACCGTTGCTATTTATCCATAAGCTGTTTTATTACATTTCAAATCCGATATTAAATTCTATTTTTCCCAGTTGTGTATCAAAATCAATCGCCAGTGTTTCGAAGGGATTTACATCCGACGGCTCCAGTATCACCACAGGAGGGCTGATCTGCAAGCTTATATCCAGCGATTTCAACATCGTGGAAGCAGTTCCCGCAATCATACTTGACAATTCGCCAATAGCGCTCAGCACCATATTGTCCACACCCGGTACGCTTATTCCTGCCATCATTTTTGAAAATACGTTTTTAGCGGTTTCCTGTGACATGGATATGGCTATATTTCCATGAATACCTCCGTTTAAGCATATCACCGTGGATACGCCTGACTCCACATACAATTTGCCTTTCTTATTAATACCGCCTCTCTTTATATCCTTGATATCAAACTGTTCCAGAGTTTTTGTAAATGCCTCAAGAAACGGATTAATGTACTTTACCTCCATAAACATCTCCAATCTGTAGGTTATATAAGCTGCTGCAATTACACATTTACATCATTGAAATAGCTTTCTTTGTAGTGCAAATCGTCAATGAGCTGTTGTATTTTTATTTTTTGATATGTCAAATACTCCAGTTCCTTTGGATTGATAACCTCCTCGTTTTTTTCGATTCTGGTATCAATATTGTCTATTACCGTGTGCAAATCATCAATTGTCTGCTTACTTAACATTTTCTTAACCTCCTTTTATAGTTTATAATTTTATTTCGTCTTTTTTAACACACATGATAATGCTTTTAGTCTATATTCCTATAAAGAATAGAACTATAGACACACTCTCTATAGTTCTATCAGTAACTGTTTATATGAAAATTTTTAACACAAGCGATAAAAATTACACCCATTTATTGGAAATAGCTGTTGTCTTACCAGGGTTTTATGATACTTTACATTTTAAAATATTTTCAATTTTCTCCTGGCCTTCAATTATATTTACATCTATTTCAAACCTTTTTATCTCTCCGGGGCCGATATATTCAAGACTTCCGTCCGCCTTCGCCTTATCTCTCCCCAGAACATGGCAATTGCCGGGCTCAAGCCCCAGAACGTATTGCCCCTCGCACATGGATTTCCAGTGTGTGAAGTATGGCAGCTGCGATTTATTGTATGTTACGGTGACCATCAGCTCCAGCTCTTCATTTGCAAGTCCCGCTGTTACATTGCCTTCCTGATCGGGAATCATGTCATGGAAAAAAACCTGCTCCTGATATTTGCCGGCAGGCGGCGATATTTCAAAACATTGGGACAGACCTTTTTGAGCTTCGGCATCCCTCGGGGTCGCTTTCCGGGATGGAAGCAGGAGCCGGTCGCCTTCATTCAGCAGCGGAAATCCAAAATTCATATGATACAGGAGCATAAAGGGCGAGATGTCAAAACCCCGGTTTTCAACTGTATCGCTTATCTTAAAACCAGTTCCGTCAGTATCACAGCTTATCTCTCTTGTGAGAACGAGATTTTCCCCGAACATCCTGGCTTCCCTGACCTTCCCGGATATGCAGATTGCTTCGTTCCCGCCTATGGTTTTCACCGCGGGACTCACCTCGTAAGCCGGAGTATTTGAAATAACGCCGTGCAATCCCAGTTTCTCACCTTCATCCTCACAGGCCGCGCCCATGTATGTGAGCCCGCAGGTGGTGAGAAAGCCTACATTAAAGCTTTTCAGGAATCCCCTGGCGCCGTCTTCGCAAAAATACCCTGAGCCAGTCAGGCCTGTGGAGGACATAAAGCTGAGATTTGTTCCTTTATAGCACAGATTTGCTATATCCATCCCCCTGTCAGGCAAAACCGTAAACGACAGCCCGGCGGAGGTATAAACATCCGCAGCCCTCATGCCGTCGGCTTTTGAACCAATAACACGATAATCCTTTATGCCAAAAAGCTGCGAGGGATCCCCTACATACCGCAGTAAATCTCTTTTATTCATAAGACCTCCATGTCCTTTTATATGCCGTATTCGTTATTGAGCGTATAAGCCGGCGCCTCATCTTCCTCTATTGTTGTAAATCTCGGAGAGTCGTCATAAAAGCGGTTATCGGTATTATCATCATTCAGCATGGACACTTCCCCCAGCAGCACGGGCCCATGCCCTTCTTCCGCCCAGAATTTATGGTAAAGCCCGGGCTGAAGGCTTATACTCTCGCCGGGTCTCAGTCTGACAACAGCTCCTGCCGCCACCTCATAGTTTCTGCCATCGGAGGACACCGTTACCGGATCTGATGAGAATTCGCCTTCCGGCGACGAATTGTACAGCTGTATCAACAGATTTCCCCCGCCCCTGTTTATAATATCCTCCATCTTGTACCAGTGGAAATGAAAAGGTGTTATCTGATTTTCATTTGCTATAATGATTTTTTCCGCATAGGGTTTTTTATATTTTTCACTTGCCATGGATCCGTTTCGTATTGTAAAGGCTACAAATCCGTACTTTCCGAAATCGCCGTATCCAAAATCCGTAACATCCCAGCCCAGCATGGCAGCCTTTACCTCATCGTATTCCGGTGACGATCTTATTTTCCAATCCCCGGATGTCCAGTAGGCAAATGGCGGAAGTACAAAGTTTAATTCCCTGGTAAATTCAATTGCTTTGTCTATTGCTTTGTTAATTTCAGAACGTTTCAATGGCCTGACTCCTTTCAAATTTAAGAAAGGGCTGCTTAGAAGCAACCCTCTCCGCCATCATATATTGACCTTGAGTGTTATGATCTCAAAGGGTTTAGCTTCTACCTCCACATATTTTTCCTTTATATCAAGCTGTTTGATGACATCCTCTTTGAGATCTGCCAGTTGAGCTTTTTTCAGCTCTGAATTAAACTTGATTTTTCCGGATACACAGTTTCCGGTTGAATTATAAAATCTGAGAATATATTCATTGCTGTCATCGCTGAATTCACTCCTTTTAAAGGCCGAAACTACAAATCCCTTTCTGTCAAATTCAAAAACAGAATGAACAGGCGGCAGCACGCCGCCGGTCGATACCGGTACCTGGATCGCCTTCATGGGAACGTTGTATTCGTGTGAAGTCAGATATGTTCCGCTTTTCTCCCAGTCGTCCTTATGGGGAATTATGCTGTACTCAAAATCCCATGTGCCTATGCACTGGCCTTCCGGCGCTTTTTCGTTCCAGCCTCCCGGAGCCTTACGGGTCTTTATAAACTGCCTGCTGATCTGTTCCGTACATCTCAGCAATGTAACGGCGATCACGGACTGGCTGTTTTCATTGTATACTTCATATTCGTGAAGACCGCGGTTGGCAACGGTCAGGCCGGATTCTCCGTCATTGACCTCGCAGAAATCCTTCTGCGGATGTGTATAAAACAGCTCCTGCCAGTTTGGATCAAGGGGAGGATTAACAGGCCGCCTGTCTACCGAGAATGTACCCGCAGACCAGGAATATTCCGATTGGACACCGGTTGGGAAAAGCACACGGAGTCTGTGGTATCTGGCTTTGTTATGGACAGTTGTTTTCACATCGATCCTTTTGATTCCGTGATATAATGTCACTACGGTCCTGAAGCCGCAGCTTACGGCAGTTGATGACCGGCCTGCGTTCAGGCCTTCCACCGTAGCAGGAAGCTCCATTGCGCCGGTGATTTCAAAGGACTGTCTGGCACTGTTGCGCTCAAGCATTCTGGCCCTGATGGAAGCCGGATCGGCATATACCGTAAAATCATTCTCCGGCGGACAATACGTGTATTCGTCTCCGCAGTCCCCGCTGTCGGCCAGCATATTCATGCCTGTCAGCGTCTTTCCCGTCTCATGGTCCACTATGGCAATGCTGCCGTTTTCCATACAGGGAATGACCCTATAGTATTCATTTTCCAAGGCAATGCAATTCATATCATGATTTGCCGCCATATCGCCATCATCGTACAAGGGAACGATTTTAAAGGTCTTATACCCCATTGCCGGAACATCCTTTGCAAGAAAGGATATCCTGCAGCGGTTTACATTGTACTGGTGGGGGAACCTGAAATAATCCAGCTCCAGCTTGTTGCT
>JAEWSZ010000136.1 GCA_023397905.1 Bacillota bacterium
GAATGCCGCAGTGCCCGTGGGATGTATACTCGCACATGCAGATGTCGGTTATCACCTGCATTTGAGGATAATTTTTCTTAATTTCGCGGATTCCCTGCTGCAACGCTCCGTTTTCATTGTATGCTTCGGAACCCGTTTCATCCTTTTGCTCCGGCAATCCAAAGAGCAAAACCGACTTAACATCTGCTTTTAAAGCCGCTTCAACAGCCTCTCCCACCATATCCGGGCTGTAGTGGAACTGTCCCGGCAAAGAGCTGATTTCCTGCCTGATATTTTTCCCTTCTTTTATAAAGAGCGGTAAAATAAGTGAATCCGGCGACATCCTTGTTTCCCGGACTGTCTTGCGCAGCACTTCACTGCTTCTTAATCGTCTCGGTCTGTTAATCATTATTTTCTGCTGCCTCCAATCTCCAATAGCTTATCTATAACTGAGTCAATTGACGACTTTTCGGATATTACATGCCTTATGCCATACTTTTGGGCCGCTTTGGCGGTCTGGTCCCCTATGCACACTGCGGTCAGGCCGTCCAGAGCCGTACCCTCCACGGATTTAGCAAAGCCCTCCACGGCGGATGCGCTTGTAAATACCGTATACTCAAGCTCCCCTCCGGCTATGAGTTTTTTGACCTCTTCACTGTTTTCGCTTATATAGCAGGTGTCATAAAGTGGAACCCTGTCAAAATCAATATTCCTGCTTTTAAAAACGTTTACCATATCATCACCCGCTATTGCAGCGTCGCAGATCAGGATTTTTTCATTATCCCTGACAAGCTCTGCAACTCCCTCTGCCAGGTGCTTTCCGTCAAATATTTCCGGAGTGAAGTCGGAAAGCAGTCCCGCCTGTTTCAAGGCCCTTTCAGTCTGGCTTCCCACCGTTCCTGCTTTTATATTTGCCAGCGCTCTTGCATCCAACCCCATGGAGTTCATATGCTCAAAAAATATATCCACGCCGTTCTTGCTGGTGAACAGTATCCAGCCGTATTGTTTAAGATTTTCGCAAACCCTGCGGAGCTCACCGTTTTCCCGTATTGGTATTATTTCTATGCACGGATGCTCAATGGGCTGGGCTCCAAGCTGTGACAGCTTCTGTACCAGTGTGCCCGCCGATATTTTGGGCCTTGTGACCAGTACCTTTTTTCCAAACAGAGGCTTATTCATAAACCAATCAAACCTGCCGGACAGTGTACAGACCTTTCCTACGGCAATAATGGCCGGTGATTTTATCCCTGCCTCCTCCGCCTTTTTCTCAAGTGTTCCCACAGTAGCAATAAGCTTTCTCTGATTTGGCCTGGTTCCGTTCTCCACCACGGCTGCAGGCATATCCGGGCTCATGCCCGCCTCTGTCAGTCCTTTCATTAAATACGGAAGTGAGGATACGCCCATCAGAAAGACCAGAGTGCTCTTTAGTTCCGTCAATTCTCCGAAGGGTATGGAAAGTTCTCCTCCTGCCCTGGCATGTCCCGTAATAATGTGGAATGAGGAGCAGAAGTCCCTGTGCGTAGCCGGAATTCCAGCATAGCACAGCGCTGCCACAGCTGAGGTTATTCCCGGAACCACTTCAAATGGAATGTTGTTTTCCTCAAGCAGCTCCAGTTCTTCTCCTCCTCTGCCGAATATAAAGGGGTCCCCGCCTTTCAGCCTTACCACGAAATTTCCCTCCAGGGCCTTTTTCAGCAGTATCTCATTTATTTCCTCCTGTCTGACAGGATGGTGTTTATTTTCTTTTCCTACATCGATGGCCTCTGCCTCGGTTGGAATCATCCTTATGACATCTTCCGACACCAGCCGGTCATAGACCACCACCTGTGCCTGTGAAAGCAGCTCTGCTCCCTTTAATGTCAGAAGGCCTTTATCTCCAGGCCCCGCACCCACCAGAGCCACAAATCCTTTTTTCATATTACCTCCATGTCTCCAAATGTGCTAAGTCAACTATGTCAACTTCATAAATTGTCCATTTGCCACAAAATGTCCGGTCTGCCTTCATTCATGCCAGAACCCTTCAACCATTTCCATGTTCTTTAACTCTTTATCCGTCCAATTATATCTGCCAGTCTGAGTCCCAGTTCTCTGGCCTCTGCCCGCTTTCCTGTCACGGAATCCCTTCTTACCTCACCTGTGGCCTCGTTACAGTACAGACCTTTCAGAAGGATGTCATTTCCGTCTATTATTGCATAAGCCGCTATGGGAGCGCTGCAGCCCCCGTCCAGCGCTTTTACGAAGGTTCTCTCCGCCAGGGATATGCCGAGGGCTTCCTCACTCCGGAAAAGCCGCAGGTATTCAAAGTCCTCTCCGGCTCTGCCCTGTACCGCAATGATACCCTGGCTTGCCGCCGGCAGGATTTCGTCCGTTGAAAAATACCTGCTGATACGGCCTTCCAGGTCCAGCCTCTTTATGCCTGCTGCGGCGAGCACGATAGCGGAAAACTCACCGTCATCCAGCTTTCTGAGCCGCGTCTGCACATTTCCCCTGATGGGTGCGGTCCGGCAGCCGGAAAACAACTCTCTCAATTGTATCTGCCTTCTAAGGCTGGAGCTCCCTATGGGAGGAACGCTTTCATCTTGCTGCCGGTATTGCTTCAGTATATTTTCAAAACAGACCGTAGCTTCGCTGTTTATGGGATTTTTGCTCTCCTGCCCGCCGCTGTTCATTGGAAGTATCAGCACATCCCGCGGATCCTCCCGGTGTGAGAGTGCCCCTACCGGCAGCTCCGGATTTTCTTCCAGGGGCATATCCTTGTAGCTGTGCACCGTTATATCAACCTCATTATTATAAAGGGCCTGGTCCAATTCCTTCACAAAGAGGCCCTTACCCCCTATTTTATCCAGCGTCTTGTCCAGAATCCTGTCCCCCGTGGTCTTCATGGTAACCAGCTCTATCCCTATGCCGGGGTCATATTCCTTTATCGCAGCTATAACCAGCTGTGACTGGATAATTGCCAGCTTGCTGTCACGGCTGCCTATTCTGATGCTCTTCATAATATTAATCCCTCATTTCGCTGCCGGCAGCAATACCGCGTATTCTTTCCGCCGCCGCTTTCACCAGTTTGTGGTCGCTGCCGGTTTTTGACACAAGGCCGCCCACTATTCCGTCAAATTCAAACACTGCCGGGAAGTAAAAGGTGCATTCATCCCTACGGTCGGCCGCGCTGACAGGAATTCCCCGCGCCTGTGCATCTATATAAACCTTATGGTTGGTTTCTCTGTCGTCAGTTGCCGCTACAGCCAGATACATGTCTGTCATATCTCCGGTTTCATAGCTGCCTTTTCTGTATTTAATCAGTTTTTTGCCCCATATATCTTCAAGTGTGCCGGAAAGACTGTGGGATACCACTGTAATATCAGCTCCGAATCTGAGCAGGGTCTGCACCCTTCGCTCCGCAATATTTCCTCCGCCCACTACCAGGACCTTCTTGCCCATCAGGTCAACGAACAGCGGAAACCTGCCTTTTTGCTCCCTATTTCCGGGCTTCAGCCTTTTTGCAAGCTGTTCCTTTAATTGGCCGAGGGTAATTCCGCTTTCCTGGGAAGGGCGGGAAACAAGCACTACCGTCACGCCCAATGCATTGGCTGCGGAAATTTTCTCTTCAAATCCTCCCGCAGCGCCAGTATCCTTGGTCACCAGGTACTTTGCGTCTACCTGCTTCAGTGTTGCCACATTCATTTCATGTGAAAAAGGTCCCTGCATGCAGATCAGGTTTTTACCTTTAAAGCCCAGGCTTGTACATTTCTCCACCACTTCCGCGGCGGGAAGCACCCTGGCAAACAGCCTGACGGCAAAATCCCCGACGGCGGTGTAAGCCTCCAGCTCCTTGCTTCCGGTAGTCAGCAAAACATTGCCCTCCACCGTATTCAGAAACCTTACCGCCTCCTCGGTGTCCGTGACAGCAACAACTTTTTCCGCGGCTATGGAAGGCCTTAACAGCCGTATATATTCTATCCCCGTTTTTTCGCAGGCGGCCTTTATATTATTCGTAACGATCCCGGCATAGGGATGTGTCGCGTCAATTACAAGGGAGTACTCCGTTACAAGTACTGCAATCTGCCCTTCATCCAGCCTGCCCGTCTTCACTTCCATGCGGCTGTCGTTTGGCATTACCATATTGCCGTATTCGGTTGCCACACAGGCCGTCACCGCCACGCCGCCATCGGCCAGAAATTCGGAAATCTCCCGCCCTTCGGTCGTTCCGGCAAAAACAAGTACCTTCATATCCCGCTCCACCTCCCATGTCCATGGTATACTACCGCCTGTAAGGCGGATTTGCTATCTATGGTCTTTTTATTGCTTTTTTATTTTTTCTTTAATACCTTTTATTGCTTTTCTACTGCTTTATATCTTATATCCCCTTGACGTCACAAGCTTTCCGTCAATTATCCTGGTATTTTTGTTTCCTATGATTACCGTGGTGAACATGTCCACTTGCTCCAGAGCCAGCTCTTCGAGTGTCATAACCCTGTGGCTCTGACCTTCCCGCCCGATATTTTTCACATATCCGCAGGGAGTTTTTCTATCGGCGGCCTCCATGATTATTTCGCAGGCTTTCTTCAGATAATCCCCGCGCTTTTTGCTGGAAGGATTGTATATACAGATGGTAAAGCCTGCCTGGGCCGCCAGCCTCAGCCTGGTTTCGATCGCCTCCCAGGGGGTCAGCAGGTCGCTGAGGGATATTACCGCAAAATCATGGGTCAGGGGCGCCCCCAGCACCGCCGCCGCAGAGGATGCGGCTGTAATTCCCGGAATCACCTCCACCTCAATCTGATGGGCGTTGTATTCTGCCAGTACTTCGTATATAAGCCCTGCCATTCCGTATATTCCGGCATCCCCGCTGGATACCACCGCCACCCTTTTACCTGCTATAGCGGCTTCCACGGCCATTTTACAGCGGTCTGTCTCCTGCTTCATGGGAGTTGTCAATGTCTCCTTGCCCGGTATCAGGTGTCTTATCAAGTCAATATATACGTTATACCCCACAACCAGCTGGCTTTCTTCAAGCGCCTTCAGCGCTTTTCCGGTGATCTGGCTTTCCTCTCCGGGTCCTATTCCAACAACATATAGCTTCAAGCTGTCAACCTCCGTATGTCCATATGCGCAGCCGGCTCCCGTCAGCTGTGACGGCTCCGATGCTTTGTCTCTTTGCACACTGGGTAAAATTTATTTTTTCGCACCGGCAAATGTTGATTTCCCGGCAGGAGCAGCCTGGGTGTGAAAACTGCTCCATTTCTCATACTGCAACTTGTAGTGATTTATTATTTCCTTGATTTCGTTTATTTCCTTTAAGTTCAATTGAGTATAATCCGTACTAAACATATCAAGATTATAGCATAATATCTCCGGTATTTCTGAAACAGCTGGTTCGATATCTCTGGGCAGCGCCAGGTCAACAAACAACTCCGGCTTCCTGCCAAGCTTTTTGACCATGTCATATGTAATGGTAAAATGCGGGCTTGCGGTAGCGCTTATGACAATATCCGTATTCAGCATGAACTCCGCCCTGCCGTCATATGGAATGGTGCTGCAGCCTGCGGGAACAATCGTTTCCCCATGCCTGTAGGTGCGCAGAGTTATGGTCACCCGAGCCCCCAGTTCCACCAGCTTTTTGCAGCATAGACGGCCTATTTCGCCGTTTCCTATTACAAGGACCTTTTTATCAGACATATTATATTTTTCAGACAGGTCGGCAATGGCGTTTTCCGCCGCGGAGCTGGGTACGGCCTTTATTTTCACCTGGGTCTTTGCCTTTTTGGCTGCTGTGATCCCCAGCCTGAAAATAGTTTCAAGCTCCGCATCTGCCGCCTTTTCTTCCCTGGCCGTCAATACGGCGTTTTTGACCTGCGTGATTATCTGGTCCTCTCCAAGCACCATGGACTGCAGCCCGCAGGCCACTTCCATCAGATGGAGTATTGCTTCCGTATCATGTTTTATATTAAACAATGGCAGCATCAGGCTTTCATCAGTTTTATCCATCCCCGCCTGCCGGCACAGGATTTTTGCCGGATTTATACTGCCTGCTTCCCCGGCCGAAATATAGAGCTCGGTCCTGTTGCAGGTGGATAAAAGCACCGCTCCGGAAATGCATGGGTCCTCTTTTATGTTTCTCAGTATTTCTCTGATCTTTCCCGCAGTAAAGCTGAATTTCTCACGGACGTCTATTGCTGCTGATTTGTAGTCCAAATATGCTGCTATTATGCTCAAAACCTGCATCTCCATTCTTTTTTTGATACTGCGGCCGTCATTCCGTCCCGGCTGATTTTCCGGACCACGAGACTTCCGTTATTGGCTTTTACCGCCGCTCTTTCACAAACATTGTCAACGCCGGTCACTCCTTTTACGAAGCCGGATCCGGTAAACTCCCCATGGACCTGCGACAGCTCAGTAGCGGAGTATGTATAAAAAGGGATCCTCCACTGCCTGCTCAAAGCCAGCAGCGCTTTTTCTCCCGCTTTTAAGTCTATTGAAGCAACAGCTTCAATTTCACAGGGCTGTATGCCGTTTGCCCCCAGAACCGAATTTGCAAAATCCAGCAAGCTCTCACAGCCTATGTTTTTCCTGCAGCCAATGCCCAATACATACTGCCTGGGCACAAGATGCAGGGTTTGAGGAAAGCACTGCCTGTAAACGGACGATATACAAATTCCTACCCTGGTATCGTCCGATATAATCACATTTTCCGGCAACCGGCCTTCAACGGGAAAATCCGAGCATATGCCAACCTGTTCACCGTTCAGCACTGCTGCCGAAACCTCTTTTATCTTCTCAATATTCGCAATATGGCAGCCTGCGTTTACCGCCCAGGTGTCCACTGCAAACCGTTCATTTATATCGGTAGCCGTTGTGATCACCGCCTGGGCGCCCAGTATTTCCGCAACCGTATCAGCCAGTTTGTTGGCGCCGCCTATATGGCCTGAGAGTATGGGAATAACATACCTGCCTTTCTCATCAATGACCAGAACTGCGGGGTCACGGTCCTTCGAACTTATAAAAGGCGCTACGGTCCTGACGGCTATACCTGCGGCCCCTATGAACACAATTGCCTGGCATTCCTCAAAGGCTTTTTGTGTGAAATCCTGCAGGCTGCCTGGCAAAGGTTTTACGCCTTCCGTATCATATTTGCCGTAGCTTTCTATGTCATATCCCTGTTTTCCCAGCTCCTGCTGCAATCTCAGGCAAAGGCTTCCGCCCTGCTTTGTAAATGCGGCCATCCGTATTTTCATACCAGCCTCCATGCCCCTTTTACCGCAAAGTCTTTCAAACTACTCGGATGCTTCCCGGAATTCATGGGTGAAGGCCGGGTCATAAAGCTTGGACCGCTCGTAATTATTTCCGAGAAAATCCCCCACCAATATAAGGGCGGTTTTATTTATATTATTTTCCCTGGCTGCCGGATGAAGTTCCCCCACACAGGTTCTTACCACTTTTTCATCGGGCCAGGTGGCCTTATATACAATGGCCGCAGGTGTATCTGCCCTGTACCCGCCTTCGATCAGCTTCCGGCTCAGTTCCTCCAGCATGGAGGAGCTTAAAAACAATGCCATGGAAGCCTGATGGGATGCCAGCTTTGATATTTCCTCCTTTTGAGGTACGGGGGTCCGTCCCTCCATTCTGGTGAGTATCACTGTCTGGCTTACATCGGGCAGCGTATACTCCGCCTTTAATGCCGCCGCTGCGCCGCAGAAGGAGCTGACCCCGGGAACTACGGAGTATTCTATCCCACGCTCCGCAAGCATGTCCATCTGCTCGCGTATAGCGCCGTATATACTGGGGTCCCCGGTATGCAGCCTGACTGTGTTCTTTTGTTCGCTTTCCCCGCGCTCCATTACGGATATGACCTGTTCCAGGGTCATTTCGGCGCTGTTGTAGATCTCGCAGGTGTTCCTGGTGTAATCCAGCAGGGCCGGGTTTACCAGCGATCCTGCATAAATGACGATATCGGCTGCTTCCAGCAGCGCTTTTCCTCTTACCGTAATGAGATCCGCCGCTCCCGGTCCGGCTCCTACAAATGTGACCATAATTATCTGTCCTTTACTATAATAATTGAGAAGTAGCTTGATTCATCAGGAACCTGATCAAGGCTTTCATATATCTTTTCATTTTCCATACTGCAGCATTCCACCATTTTGGAATTCCCGTAAAGACCCATTTTTTTCAGAATAGCTTTTATGCCCGCCAGGCTCTTTCCGCTTTTCATAAGCACTTTAGTGCCTTTTAGCGCCAGCAGCTCTTCCGTATCCTCATATGACGCCGGTATTATATGCAGCGCTTCCCCTCTGTCGCAAAGGGAAGTATTGAGAGCGCCGGCAGTGGCGCAAAAGGAGGTGATCCCCGGAATGGTTTTTGTAATATGGCCTTTTTGGGCCATGATCCTCTGAATACTCATATATGTGGAATAAACGGTGGGATCCCCCAGAGTTATAAAAGCCACGTCCTTTCCCTTGACAAGTTCTTTTTCCATCAACTCACAGCTTGTCAGATGGCTCTTTTCAAGCAGCTTCAAATCCCTGCTCATGGGCATGGGACAGTATAAAATCTCCTTGCCCTTAATATAATCCGCCACTATTTTCATAGCAGTTTTCTCTCCGCTGGTGTCCGGCACGGCTATGACATCTGCCGCCCGCAAAACCTCCACCGCCTGCAATGTCAGCATTTTGGGATCTCCCGGTCCAACTCCTACTCCATATAATACTCCGTTCATTTAAACCTCCCTGTGCGTATTAACTGTTTGCTTCCCTTTTCTCCGTATCGTATCTGCGAAACTCTTTTATTACAGCTTCAGCCCCGGCGGTCTGATAAAATGCCCTGTCGCCTGACTGGCTGTTTTGATCCGTAAACAGTATTACTTCGATCCTGCACCTGGAAGCCGCTCTGTAATTTAGATGATACTCTATTTTTTTTAATATGCTCTCATACACCGCTGCCTCTATCCCCGCCTGCCGGAGCATCCCGTTCACTTCTTCCGTGGTAACCGCCTCCATTATCTGTTTTACACATTCGGGAGACGCCCCTGCAAGAGCGGCATGGGCCGCATATATTTCACATCTGCAGTCGGCGGTCCGGGAATGGGTATTCATTATACCCCCTGCTATTTTGCACAGCTTTCCCGCATGCCCTACCAGCAGAATGTTTTTCACATTTTTATATACTGCGTAGTCTATTGTTTCCCCTATAAAATTTGAACACTTTATACCATTATCTATGTCCAGTCCGAATTTTTCAAGTGCAAAGTCCCGTCCGTAGTTTCCTGGGGAAACAAGGAGGTATTCGCTGTTTTCCGCCACCCTGCTGTTTATTTCAACATGGATGGTATCTATCAGAGCCTTTTCGCTCATTGGCTCCACTATTCCGCTGGTTCCCAGTATGGAAATCCCGTCTGTGATCCCCAGCCTTGGGTTGAAGGTTTTCTTTGCGATTTCCTCACCGTTTTCAGCTGAAATCACCACTGAAAATCCCCCTTGGTAGCTGTATTTATGCGCTATTTGCTCCAGAGCCGACCTTATCATCCTTCTGGGCACCGGATTTATAGCCGCCTCACCCACAGCGCAGGAGAGCCCTGCCCTGGTCACGCGTCCTACGCCGCTGCCTCCGTCGATCACTATTCCGCTTTCCGTTTTTTCAACCCTGGCGGAAATTTTAATACCGTGAGTGACATCGGGGTCGTCACCGGCATCCTTTATTACCGAGCAGCTGACCCAGCCATCCTGTCTGACGATATCCTCAACCTGCAGGGCAAGCCTCAGACCCTTCGGGGTATCCACCGCCACCTCGTCAGCCAAACTGCCGGACAGGAGCATGATAGCGCCTGCTTTGGCGGCCGCAGTAGCACAGCTTCCGGTTGTATATCCGCATTTTAATTCTTTTCCCTCTTTTACCACTTTCATTATGGACGACCTTGCTTCCGCAATTGTAGCGGCGGTCTTATCGACCTCCAGATTGTCGAAATCGTTCAGTATTTCCATCAGGTGTGCCATTCTTGGGAGCCTCAGGGAGTGCTTCCTCAGAATATCCGGTTTTGAAAGCACTTCCTTTATGTTTCCTTCAAGTATGATTTTACCATGATCCATGATATATGCATAATCACAATATATGGGCACTATATCCATTTCATGGGTGGCCAGTATGACCGTCACACCTGTCTCTTCCTTTATCTTTGTTAAAAGCTGCAGTATTTCGCTGGCCCCTTTGGAATCCAGCCCCGCTGTGGGTTCGTCCAGTATGATTACATCGGGATTCATGACCAGGACTCCCGCAATTGCCACCCTTTTTTTCTGCCCGTAGCTCAAGGCATGGGTGGGCTTGTCTATATATTCCGCGATGCCCGTTTGAGCGACGGCCCTCTCAACCCTTGCTCTGACCTCTTCCGTCTCAAGTCCCAGATTTATTGCCCCAAAGGAAATATCCTTTCTGACGCTGGATGAAAAAAGCTGGTCATTTGGGTCCTGAAATACGATACCCACTCTTTTCCTCATTTCTAAAATACCCTTTTTGTCGTATTTGACCGCCTTACCGTCAAATACCACCTCGCCCTCTCCTGGAGTCAGAACTCCGTTCAGGTTCAGAAAAAGCGTTGATTTACCGGCTCCGTTGCCGCCTAAAATAGCAGTGGTTTTTCCCTTTGGAATAGTCACGCTGACATGGTCCAGAGCAGGAGTTTCGTCATTATAAGAGTAGCTTAGATTTTTTGTTTCAATTATATTTATACTTGTATTCATTATAATCTCCCGATAGCCTTCTAAAGACTTTTAGAATAAAAACCATTCGGCCAGCCCGGCGCATAAGAGCAGACAGGATACCATTATGGATGCGGTGTTCATATTCCTGCTGTATGCGTAGTTCTCGTCAAGCGTAACAAATTGCCCGTTGTAGCCCCTGGATTCCAGAGCCGCATAAATCCTGTCGGAGCGCTGGTATGCCCGTATAAACAGCATGCTTGCCAATTCCCCCAGTGATTTCAGAGAGGTTTTAAAGTCTCGGTTTCCCAGCCTGGAATCTTTGGCTATGTTCATCCTGTCGGCTTCATCCAGAAGCACGAATATATACCTGTATATCAATTCCATAAGCGTTACCAGGACATCCGGCAGCTTGGTCCTTCTCAGCACCTGGAACAGGTCCGACATGGGTGTATTCAACGACAGGAAGTACATGCAGCTGACCGCACCCAGAGCCTTCAGCACCAATTTTAAACTCCTTATGAGCGTGACCATGTCGGCGCCATAGGCATACCGGCCTATTTTGAGGCCGAATATCAAAATATGGTCCGGCTCAAACCGGTTTACCAGTATGGTCAGCGTTCCAACCGCCAGAAAGCTGAACGGGATTAAAAGCATTTTGAAATATGCTCTAAAATCCATCTTTCCGAATTTCACTGTTGTAAACGCCATGATCAGTATAGTCGCAGAACTTACCACAATTGAGTTAAAACCGATACACAAAACCAGCGGGACCATGGAATACAATATTTTAGCTTTGGGGCTGACCTGAGCCAGCCCCGATGAATATGAATATTTATCAATTAGTATCATTTTCCGCTCCGGCTCTCACTTTATTGGAAGTCAGCCTGCCAAGCACAAAGCCGACTACTCCCGCGCCCAGAGCTGCCTGGAGTGCGAAAAGCAGCGATTCTATTTCTCCGCTTTTAGGCTCCAGTATGGAGTTGAACCACGGTTTATAATCCGGTGCTATTTCTGTAATCTGCTGCTCCGCCTGGTCGTCCGAGCCGGAAAACTCAGCGTTCATAACGAGCGGCGGTACCGCGAGAATCACTATTACCGCTATAATCAAAAGCATATTTCTTTTCCACAGTTTCATAATTTATATACCCCCATCCACACGTAAAACACGTATGTTAATAGTAATGAAAATCCGAAAACGTCTTTTCATTGTGTGCCCGGCCGGGCACACTGCCAATTAATATCAATGTCTGCACTAAATGGCAGCTTCGAATTTACAGTGCCGAAAGTTCACGCAGTTCCTTTGAGCTGTATTTTACAAGCACATTGTAAATCACCACCGTGAGCAATCCTTCGCATACGGCCAGCGGCAGCTGGGTAACGGCAAAAATACCCATGAACTTCATAAGGGAAACCATAAAACCGCCGGTAGCGTCAGGATATGCCATGGCAAGCTGTACTGAGGTTGTTACATATGTCATCAGATCTCCGAAAAATGCCGCTAAAAACACAGCAAGTCCTGAGCCTGCGCCTAATTTTTTTGATAATTTGATTATTCCGTAGGAAACCAGAGGCCCGACTATGGCCATGGAAAAGGTATTTGCACCCAGAGTGGTGATTCCCCCATGGGCCAGTAAAATAGCCTGGAACAGAAGAACGATTATTCCTATGACCGACATTGCGGTTGGCCCGAATAAAATGGCGCCCAGGCCCACCCCTGTCGGATGTGAACAGCTGCCCGTAACCGACGGCATTTTAAGCGCGGACAGTACGAAGGCAAAAGCTCCGCACATAGCCAGCAACGTCAGATTTTTTGCCGATGCGCTTATTTTCTTTTTAATGGAGAAGAAGCCCAGCACCAGAAACGGGATACAGATGGCAGCCCAGCTTATACTCCATCCCGGAGACAGATACCCTTCTGCAATGTGCATTGCCGCCGCGGTTGACGGGAAAAGTAAAAATACGCTGATTACTGCCGCAAAACAAACAATAATCCTTTTAAGACTTACATCTTTCATTTTTATAACCCCCTGTAATTTAATAATTTTGCCAAAAAAATAAAACCTCTATGTTTATTTTATAAAGGCTTTATTTGTAAAAAGATAAATATCATAATATTTATGTTATTTAAACTCTTTGACAAACTACACACTTCATACTCTGTGAAGTCATAGCACTTCGCATATTTGGCATCTGCGAAAATACTGGCAGGTCTTCCGACTAAGACATCAGCGGCGGCTCTCACCTTCCCGGGCTATGGCCCAGTGGCTTTTAACAAGCTGCGTTTCAAAGACCGCAGTCTTGATGAGAACCTCCTCCGTCATCACGGCAGCAGGACTGTTAGGGATTTTCACCCTGATTCCCTCTTAGTGTTTAATAACTTAAACAAACCAATACTGTATTATTAAATTTTCCCAAAGCCTGTTTAAAATCGGTTTGTGTCCCAATAACACATATAATGAGATCTTAAACAGATTCTTATTTGAATTATATATCACGGGCTTTTACAAAGTCAATTTCTATTCCCCCGAATCCCCAATGATCCAAAAATTTTTATACTGAAACTAAAATAATACAAAAAATCCGACACCGGACATTATGAATAAAAGTCAATTACTATTGGCTGAGGTCGAAAATTACAATCCCAATTGGCTTTATGGCTTTTTAAAACTCCACTCCCTCTCTTGCGGGAATGCCTTTGGACATGGGATGCTTTACTTCATTTATATCTGAAACATAATCCGCAAGCTCAACCAGTTCTGACGGAGCATCTCTCCCGGTCAGCACCAGCTCCAGCCCCTCCGGTTTGTTTTTAACAAAGCCTGTTACCCTTTCCAGTTCTATAAAGCCCGTATTCACAGCCGCCATGATCTCATCAAGTATTATCAGGTCCCTGCCCTCTGCGCTGTTTACCGCGTATTCAAAGAGGCCGAGTATGTCCGGCTTCAGTTCCTCTTTTTCCCCGGAAGACAGCTGCCAGGAAAACTTGTCGAATTTTTTATGCTTGCGGATTTCAAAATCCGGAGCCAACCTGTTAATGACCGCTTCCTCACCGCTTGTCCTGCCCTTTAAAAACTGGACCATGAGAACCTTTCTGCCCGTGCCGCACGCCCTTATGCCCAGGCCTATTGCAGCGGTGGTCTTGCCCTTTCCGGTGCCGGTATAAATATGAACTAATCCCTTCATGCCTTTCACGACCTTCTTTATTTTAATTTATTTACAATATAATAAGTCAATTACTATCGGCTGAAATCTGATAGTTTGGGTTTGAGGCTAAAGCCTCCTGAAGTATAAAAAAATCATACAAACCCTTAATTATGCCTGTCTACATTTGGGAAAAGCCGACCAGCCGGACATTTCCAGTTGCTTCTGATTGGTTGAGGCACCCATTTGCGAATATGCAACTCATGAGTTTGCAACTTATGAGTTGCATATTCGCATCAATAACTTGTCAACAAAATTTTTCTCCGGCCTTACGTATTACACCTCTCAGCACACGGCCATTGCTATATAATAAACCGGGCAAGGCTACCTTCCTTCTGAGAAATAATTTCCAGCACGCTTTTTATCCTTTCCTTCAATTCCGGCACGTGGGAAATCACTCCCACCAGCCTGCCGGTCTTCTGGATATCCACCAGACATTGTATGGCGCTGTCAAGGGATTCCGGGTCAAGTGAACCGAAGCCCTCATCCACAAACAGCGTATCAAGGCTTATCCCGCCGGAATAGGACTGGACCACATCGGCAAGGCCCAGCGCCAATGCAAGAGAAGCCTTGAAGCCCTCTCCTCCCGAAAGAGTTTTCACGTGCCTGGCCTTTCCCGTGTAATTGTCGAAGACCTCCAGTTCAAGCCCCTGCTGTGCGCGGCCCTTTCCCTTTTCCTCTTTTCTTTTCAGCATGTACCGCGAGCCTGTCATTTTCTCCAGGCGCAGATTGGCCGCAACTATTATTTCGTCAAAATAGGCGGCCAGAACATACCTCTCAAAGGTGAGCCTCTGGTCATTGTCCCCTCCGGCGATCCGGTTCAGTTTTCCTATTGTCTTATATTTTTTTTCAAGGTCTTTCAGCTTTACCAGTATATCTTCCAGCTGTGCCAGTGTTTTTGAGTTGTTCAGCTCTCTTGAGTACACCAGGTTGTAATGCTCCTGAAGCTGTTTCTGTTGGCCGGCCAAAGCCCGGTGCCGTTCTTCAAGAGAGGCAATATCCTGTATGCCCAGCTCCCTGGTCTCCTCCTCCAGATGCGCCAGCAGATCCTGATGTGATTTTAATTTAAGGTAAAACCCGTTAATTTCTTCCTGCAGGGCATTTATCTCAGCCTGGCTTTTCTTCATATGCAGGAAATGTTCATAATTTTCAAAGCCTGAAGCTCCTAGCTTTTGTTTCAGAAGCCTGTCCAGGTGCTCTATCTCCTCCCGGCTCTCCTCCAGTGAAGCGGTCCTGACCGCAATATCCTTCTGCGCACTGTCCAGGGCTTCCTTTGCCTCTTTTTCAGCTCTCTCTGCATTTTTAAAGTGCATATCCGCTTCGGCGATCCCGCGCTTTATGTCCTCTATTCTGGCATTCAGTTTTGAGAGAGACCGCATTTCCTGAGGGACTTCCTCTTCGAAGCCTTCGACTGCCGCTCCAAGCTTTGCCGCTTCCCCGGCTACGGCGGCCTTTTGCTCCGACAACTTGGCCAGGGCCTCTTCAAGCTCGCCTATTCGCTGTGCTGTTTCCGTGTACTCTTTTTCAAGAGCTTCCTTCCGGTCCGTAAAGGCTTTCTTCTTTTTGTATTCCTCTCTCAAAGCCAGGATCTTGTCTCTTAGTTCCGGACCCGCCCTATTTATCTGCCCGTAGGCCAGTTCAAGCAGCTCCTGCGGCAATCCGGCCTCCGGATTCCGGTCTGCGATTCTGTCCAGCACGGGAAGTGTGGACGGCTCCAGAGCCATAAGCCTGCCGCTTATTTCAAGCTTCTTGCTCTCAAGATTTCCGTTCAGTTCCGACAGGGTTTTGACCATACCTGTTCTCTGTTCGCTCAAAGTTGAAAACTGTTGTTTTAGCTCCTTCAACTGTGCCTCATCTATGACATTTTCCATAGCCTGCGCCGGAGCGGGATGTTCCAGGGAACCACATACGGGGCATGGGATGTTCGCTCTAAGTTCCTTTGCCAGAAGTCCGGCCTGCCCTCTGATATAATTGTCCTCTTCATGCTCAAGCCTGGTTCTGAAACCCACATAATCCCTGTCAAAGGCTTCAAATTCCCGGCTTCTGTTTTGGCATTCCCCCGTTTGCCCATGAAAGGCTTCAATGAGCTTTTTAATGCCGTCCAATTCCACGATCAGCTTTTTGTTCTCAGATATCTCCCCGTCCAGCCTGACACACTCCGACTCAGTGGAATACAGACGTTTCAGGGTTTCTTCCCGCTCCTTGCTGCTGTTCTTTTTCTGTTTCAGTTCCTCCTGGTCCTTTGCCAGTTCACCGCTTATTTCATTGCTTCTTTTACGGGCAAGCTCCAGGTCTTTGAGACTTTTTTCATACTGGATCACCTTGGGAAGCATATTGCTGAGCAGTGCAAAGTCCGTTTCGAGCTTTTTCCTGATTGGCTCCTTTTCCTTTTCTTCCGCGAGCTGCCGGCTGCTGGTTTCGTAAACCGATATGCTTTTTTCAAGAACCTGTTTTGCCGTTTCCAGCTGGCCGGCTTTGACTTCCCGGCTCTGGCCGGCTTTTCTGTACTGCTCGTCCACTTCGGTTATAGGCAGCGCCTTCCTGGCCAGCTCAAGCTCCGCTTCTTTCAGTTTGAATTCACCTGTCCTGGCCGATTCGGCTTCAAGCTCCAGCCTTATCCGTTCCTTGTCGCCCAGCTTTTTATTTATCTCCGCGCTTCTGGCTATTTCCTCCTTAAGGGCCCCCTGACCGGCTATTACAGCCTGGAGCTTTTCATTCAGGGACTTTATTTCCTCCCTGTCCTTTTCCGACAGGCTTTTTATTTCTTCAATAAAGAGCTCTGTATTAACATTTCCATTGCTTCTGATTTCCTCCAGGTTCAGGTTATCCCCTACATCAAAATGCTTGATATGGGTATCAATCTGAGTTTTCAGATCATGAACGGCCCTGTACAGCTCCTTGCTTTCCTCCTCCAGCTTTTTCTGGATCTCCGCAAAG
>JAEWSZ010000153.1 GCA_023397905.1 Bacillota bacterium
TAAATAACGGCTGATGGCGGCGGAATCGTATTTAGCCAGGTCTCCGGCAGTCCGTATCCCTATATTGTTCAGCTTTATACCGGTCTGTTTTCCTATGCCGTACAAATCCGTTACTTTCAGGGGCCACAGTTTTTCTCCCACATCCCTGACCCACAGCTCGGTAATCCCCATGGGTTTTTTTATTTCCGAAGCGATTTTTGCCAGATATTTGTTCTCAGATATGCCGATAGAGCACCACAAGCCTAAATTCTTATTGATATCGGCCATTATTTTCTCCGCAGCTTCCCTGGGAGTCCCAAACAGCTTTTCGGTTCCGGTCATATCCAGCCAGGCTTCATCTATGCTGTTTTGCTCAATGAGCGGAGAGTAGTTCCCCAGCAGCTTCATTACCTCTCTTGATTTAGCTTCGTAGAAGCGGTGATCGGGCGGGATCAGGATCATTCCGGGGCACAGCTTCAGGGCCTGGTGGAGGACCATGGTGGTCCTTACGCCAAAGCTCCTGGCCTCGTAATTTGCAGCCAGGATTATACCCGATCTGTTCTTCGGATCTCCGGCAACGGCTGCCGGTTTACCTGCGATATCACGGTTCCTGGTCATTTCACAGCTTATAAAAAAAGCATTCATATCCACTAAAAAAATTACTTTTTCCATCTTGTCACCATGCCCCATTTATACCAAACCACCCTTATTGCCGCTCAAACGGAATAATCCCCGCAGTATTCCCCTGACATTTGAAAGGAGCATCCTTTTGGCTTCAAAAAGATACTCCTTACAGGTTACAACATTGTGTTCAATTATTTTGCAGCCTTTGCCATCTCAGCAAGCTGAGCGAATGCAGCCGCATCATTTACCGCCATATCGGCCAGAACTTTTCTGTTGAGTTCGATTCCCGACTTCTTTAAACCGCTGATAAATCTGCTGTAGGATAAACCGTTTATTCTTGCAGCAGCGTTTATTCTTGCTATCCAGAGCTTTCTGAAATCCCTTTTCTTTGCTCTTCTGTCATTGAAAGCATAATTTAAAGATTTCATTACAGCTTGATTTGCCATTCTAAAGAGCTTGCTCTTTGCTCCAAAATATCCTTTCGCAAGCTTCAGTATTTTTTTATGTCTTGCGCGAGTTCTCATCGCACCTTTAACTCTTGCCATAAACCTTTGTCCTCCTTCTTATTTGTATGGAATAAGTTTTTTAATAGCAGCTTCGTTAGCAGCTGAAACATACGCGCCCAATCTATGGTGCTTTTTGGCCTTCGTTGCCTTGGAAACTAGTCTATGGCTTCTCCATGCCTGTCCTCTTTTGATCTTGCCTGTAGCTGTCAGTTTGAATCTTTTTTTAGACGCACTGTGTGTCTTTAACTTTGGCATATTTATTCTCCTCCCATCCTACTGCTTTGGATTAAGTATCATTATCATACTTTTGCCTTCAAGTTTTGGTCTTTTTTCAACCACTCCAACTTCTTTTACTTCTTCAGCAAACTTGTCAAGTATCTCAATGCCTATTGAGGTGTAATGCATCTCTCTCCCCCTGAATTTAACAGATACCTTGACTTTGTCTCCGTCTTTCAAGAACCTGTATGCATTCTTGACTTTGAATTCAAAATCATGATCCTCTATGGAGGGCGATACTCTTACTTCTTTTATGCTTATGATCTTTTGATTCTTTCTTGCCTCTTTCTCTTTTTTAGCAAGTTCGAACATGTATTTACCATAGTCCATTATCTTGCAAACAGGAGGTACTCCCTGGGGAGCAATCTTAACAAGGTCAAGATTTTTAGAATTGGCAAGTTTCTGGGCTTCCTTAACTGCTGTAATACCAAGCATTGTACCATCAGCATCTATAAGTCTGACTTCTTTGTCCCTGATTTCCTCATTGATCATTAATTCATTTTTGCTAATAACTGACACCTCCGAATTTGATTGGCAAGAAGTTATACTTCAAGTCTGCCGTAATAAAAACAATAAAAAAAGTGGATAGAAACAAGTATCCACCTAATCTCAGTCAAACACGAAAGCGTGTCATGGCATTTTACTGCCTTTTAACCGATATTTACCTGAGCAAATCAATGTTCACCAGGTGAGAAGTGGAATACTTCTTCTTGTTTTGCATAAATATGATAACAGAAAATCTAATCATTGTCAAACTTATTTTTTAACTTTTCCGTTTAAAGACAAGAAACCTGTAATCATAAGGATTTTTCTCATCACGCACTCCCGGCAGGCTTGAAACCATCTCCCACTGTGAATAGTCAAGCTCCGGGAAAAAAGTGTCGGCTTCAAAGGTTTCGTCTATCTGCGTAATATACAAATTGTCCGCCGACGGCAGAAAAGCCCTGTAAATTTCCGCGCCGCCTATGACAAAAGCCTCTTCTTCCCCGGCAAGGGCTATGGCCTCTTCAGCGGATCCGGCAATACTGCAGCCCTGAGCCTCGAAAGCTTTATTCCCGGTGATTATGATATTTTTTCTGCCCGGCAGTGGCTTTCCTATGGACTCGAAGGTCTTTCTGCCCATTATGACGGGCTTTCCCATAGTAACTTTTTTAAAATATGCAAAATCGGCCGGAATATGCCAGGGCATCCTGTTTTTACAGCCCAGGGCATTGTCCCTGCCCATGGCCCATATCATTGAGATCATACGGCCACCGCTCCTTTTATATGCGGATGCGGATCGTAACCGCTCAATGTGAAATCTTCATATTTGAAATCAAATATATCCCTGACCTCAGGGTTTATATCCATTCTTGGCAATACTCTGGGCTCTCTTGACAACTGCAGGTTTACCTGGTCAATGTGATTCAGATATATATGGGCGTCCCCCAGCGTGTGGACAAATTCTCCCGGCTTCAAGCCGCAGGCCTGTGCAATCATCATGGTAAACAGGGCATAGGAGGCGATATTAAAGGGAACCCCCAGAAATACATCCGCGCTTCTCTGGTACATCATGCATGACAGCGTGCCGTTAACCACATAAAACTGGTAAAAGCAGTGGCAGGGCGGCAGCGCCATTTTTCCGATCTCTCCCGCATTCCAGGAGCATACGATCATCCGCCTTGAATCCGGCGTGTTTTTTATCTGTGAAATGACTTCGCTCAACTGGTCGACTTTACTGCCGTCGGCGGCATCCCATGACCTCCACTGGTGTCCGTATACCGGGCCCAGTTCGCCGTTTTCATCGGCCCATTCGTCCCAGATGGAAACACCGTTTTCCTTTAAATATTTTATATTTGTTTCGCCTTTTATAAACCATAGGAGTTCATGGATTATGGATCTCAGATGGAGTTTTTTCGTTGTGAGCAGAGGGAAACCGTCCTGCAGATTGAATCTCATCTGGTATCCGAATGTGCTGATGGTTCCTGTGCCCGTCCGATCCTCTTTTTTTACGCCGTTCTCCAGGATATGCCTGCATAAATCAAGATATTGTTTCATTATAATCCAACCCCCGAATTGACTGAAAGATTTTTTATATTTATTATTTTATAATTTATTGCCTCATATTTAAAGGACAAACTATTTATAAAATAAATACCTTTAATATTATTTCATACGCAAGGTATAAAAACAATTGCTTATTGAGGCGATTATTATTTTATAAATTATCGTACTGCCGCCTGTAATTTTTTAATCCCGCAAACAGTATCTCACTGCCCTTCGCCGCCAGAATAAATATAATCAGAAGTGCAAAATACCTGTACCTCACCTGTATCTCTATGAGCAAATGGGCGCCGAAAAAGCATAACAGCAAAATAGAAAGCAAAACGATTTCCGTCCTGATCTTTCCATTTGCAACGGACATGCACAAGCCGGCCAGCAGCAATATGAATACAGCCATGTAGAATATCTTCTCCAGGCCCAGCACCACCGGCTCTATCTTTTCAAAATCCTTCGACGGCTTCAGACTCCCGTCTGTCGATTGGTAAAATTCCCATCTCAGGGTATCAAATTCGGCCCACATAATATTGACTTTTTCACCCATTAACTGCAGCAGTTCATGGGGCCCAACCTCTATCCGTTCCTTGATGACCTTTTTGGCGTCTTCGTTTCTTTTCCCGAAGTCCTCTATATAAAGCAGCTTATTCTGGTCCTCATAGTTAAACTGGCCTTTTGACTGCTGATTCAGCCCGACCACGAACTTCCAGAGGGGGAAATTGTTGGCCAGGCCTTCGGGATTTATTCCTGAATATTTTACAGAGGCGGAAATGCCAAAGCTTCCAAGCAGGTAAACCGCCAATACAAGTGCTGCAACTGCAACTTTTGCAAGCTTTCTGAACCGTATTGCCTCGATCAGCCCCCATATAAATACGGCTGCGGCAATGATGATTCCAAGCGGTCTCACGGCATTTCCAAGCGCTATGAGCACTCCCGCAACGGCACCTCTTGCGATTATGTTCATGCGCTCAACAAGAAGTACATATATGGCGGCTAAAAACATGCAGGAGGCAAAGTGCTGATTGGTCAGGACAGCCGCCAGGAAATAAGGCTCAGGATAAATCAGATACAAAAGGGCCACGAATCTTGCAGTATAGTCATTTGAAACCTTCCTGGCAATAAGGTATACAAACATGTTGGAGCCCGCCATAAAAAAGCAGTTTATCAGCTTTAAAGGCAGCAGGCCTGTCCCGAAAAGCTTCATTATAAATGAATAGTAGATAATCGGCCCTGTCTGGTATGCCCATGTTCTGAAATAAAGGCCCTGTCCGAAACTCTTATTCCCGTTCAGAAGATCAACGGCACAAGAGTAGAAGGTGTTGAAATCCGATACCGGCTGTGTATCCACAAGGGCTGCAAACACTCCCTTTGCTAAAAAGGCCCCCACGAAAACAGTGACGGCAAAAGCCGCAGGTAAAAATCTGATTTTGTATGCCAGGAAATACACTACCGCAAATGCGGGAATAACAACAAGTACATATATAAAAGCATTTGTATGCGCTGTATATGCAAAGTTCAGATAAATTACATAGGCTGTAAACACAGCCAGGATTAAAATACACAGCCTGCCAAACGGCACGGCGTCATTCCGATTTCTTATCAAAGCCCATTAACTCCCCTACAATGTAAAGAGGCCTTGCCTTTACCTCTTCATATATTCTTCCCACATATTCCCCCATGATACCCAGCACTATGAGCATAACTCCGTTTAAAAACAATGTAACGGCTATAGAGGACGCCCATCCTGAGACCACGTCATTCTTAATAAACTTCTGCACAAGGACAACTACCAGATAAATAAAGCTGAATATGGACACGAGCATTCCCACAAAGGTCGCCAGCTTCAGCGGTTTGTAGGAAAAAGAAAATATACCGTCTCCGGCCAGCTTCAGCATTTTTTTCAGGGGGTATTTGGTCTCGCCTGCAAATCTTTTTTCCCGCCTGTATTCCACGCTTGACTGTTTAAAGCCAACCCAGCTTACCAGGCCTCTTACGTACCTGGACCTCTCGGGAAGACATTTCATGGCCTCGCATACCTTCCTGTCTATGAGCCTGAAATCTCCCACATCCACCGGGAGCTTTACATCCGTCATGCTGTCTAAAAATCTGTAAAACATTTTTGCCGTTAACTTTTTGAAAAATGTCTCTCCCTCTCTCTGCAGGCGCTTCCCGTAAACGACCTCAAAGCCTTCCTGCCATTTTTCAACCATTTTCAGGATCACCTCCGGCGGATCCTGTAAATCCGCATCGATAATAACCACTGCATCCCCTTTGGCGTAGTCCATACCGGCTGTAATGGCTATCTGATGCCCAAAATTCCTGGCAAAGTTGATGACCCGTACCCTGGAATCTTTCAGTGCGATCTCTTTAAGCTTGGAGTATGTATTGTCCCTGCTTCCGTCATTTATAAAAATGTATTCGACTTCCATAAAAAAGTCAGCGAATACCTCCGACAACCTTCTGAAGGTTTCATCTATTACCTCCTGCTCATTATAAACAGGAACTACTATTGATAATAGTTTTTTTTCCATTGTCATCCTCCGTAAACCATTCTTTGAGCTTTCTTATGTGCAAAACCCGGCACATACCGCAAAAATGGATCAATTTACCTAGAACATTATAACACATACACCGTGATTATTCACAATTTCCATGAAAAATATTACACCGCCTATAGAAGCTGGCATTCGGGCTGCAAAACCCCCTGGAGGGCGGCGGTGCATTTTTGCGAAATGCCTTCTCCAGGGGGCTTTAATTGATTGTTGCTTTTTTATTATTATTCTATTATTATTTCATTACAATTTTTCATTCAAGCCTATCTTGCCCGGGTTCTGATCTCTTCCGCTATTTTATCGGCAAATTCCCCGGCAGGCATGGTCCCCAGGTCCCCGTCCTTTCTGGATCTGACGGATACTGCGCCCGCTTCCATTTCCTTATCGCCTATTACAAGCATATAAGGTATCTTTTCCATCTGGGCTTCCCTGATCTTGTAACCGATCTTTTCGTTCCTGCCGTCCACTTCTACCCTGACGCCTCTGTCTCTCAGCTTTGCAGCCAGGTCATATGCGAAGTCGTGATGCTTGTCGACCAGCGGCAGAATCTTTGCCTGCACCGGACACAGCCAGGTAGGGAAAGCGCCCGCATATTTTTCAATAAGCATTGCAAGGGTCCTCTCATAGCAGCCTATTGAAGTCCTGTGAATGATGTAGGGGTGCTTCTTTTCGTTGTTTTTGTCTATATATACCATATCCAGGCGCTCTGCCAGGGCAAAGTCGACCTGCACGGTTATGATGGTATCCTCCTTGCCATGTACAATCATGAACTGGATATCCAGCTTGGGCCCATAGAAAGCAGCTTCTCCTTCCGCTTCCTTGTATTGGATCTCCAGGTGGTCCAGGATGGTCCTCATTTTATCCTGGACGTCTTCCCAGTCCTGGGCATCGCCTATATATTTCTCCTTGTTGTTGGGGTCCCATTTTGAAAATCTGTAGCTGACGTCCTCCTGTATACCAAGGGTATCCATCATGTACTTTATCAGATCCACAACGCCCTTGAATTCCTCTTCCAGCTGCTCCGGAGTACAGACCAGATGTCCCTCTGAAATGGTGAACTGGCGCACACGGATAAGCCCGTGCATCTCCCCTGACGCTTCATTTCTGAAAAGGGTTGAAGTCTCCCCGTACCTTATTGGCAGGTCACGGTAGCTGTGAAGCTTTGCCTTGTATATCATAAACTGGAACGGGCAGGTCATGGGCCTCAGCGCCATTACTTCCTCATCCTTTTCCTCATCTCCCAGTACAAACATTCCGTCCTTATAGTGCTGCCAGTGGCCTGAAAGCTTGTAAAGATCGCTCTTAGCCATAAACGGGGTCTTGGTAAGCACATAGCCCCTTCTCTCCTCTTCATCTTCAACAAATCTCTGCAGGGTCTGAACGATTTTTGCGCCTTTGGGCATGAGCAGCGGGAGTCCCTGGCCTATTTCCTCAACGGTGGTAAAGAGCTCCATCTCCCTTCCCAGCTTGTTATGATCCCGTTTCTTGGCTTCCTCCAGCTTTTCAATGTATTCGTCAAGTTCGCTTTTCTTCGGAAATGCCGTACCGTAA
Source organism: Bacillota bacterium (assembly GCA_023397905.1). Taxonomy (GTDB): domain Bacteria; phylum Bacillota; class Clostridia; order Acetivibrionales; family DSM-1351; genus Ruminiclostridium. Next base: position 7,526 of record JAEWSZ010000153.1, read on the forward strand.
ATCCTCTGGAGCATCTTGTTTTTTTCGTTTCCTCTCCAGTAAGCGCCGGTGGCACTCATGAGCTTAACGGCTTTGAGCTTTCCGGTGGAAGTCAGATGCGGCCCTGCGCACAGGTCCACAAAATCCCCCTGCTTGTAGAAGGATATTTCTTCGCCCTCTGGCAGGTCATTTATAAGCTCAATCTTGTACGGTTCGCCCTTTTCCTCCATAAATCCGATGGCCTCGGCCCTTGGAAGCGTGAACCTCTCGATTGCAAGATCCTCTTTAATTATCTTTTCCATTTCCTTTTCCAGCTTTGCCAAATCCTCGGGTGAAAAATTCCTGTCCGTATCGAAGTCATAGTAAAAGCCATTGTCTATGGCAGGCCCTATGGCCAGCTTTGTACCGGGAAACAGCCTCTTGACAGCCTGGGCCAGAACATGGGATGCGGTGTGCCTGTAGGCAAATCTTCCCCCTTCGTCTGAAAATGTCAGCAGGTTCAAAGTGCAGTCCTTTTCAAGTGCAAATTTCAAATCCCGGACCTTTCCGTCAACCTCTCCTGCCAGGGCCACTCTGGCAAGGCCTGCGCTTATGCTCCCGGCAACTTCCAGAACAGTGATGCCCTTTTGATATTCCTGTACGCTTCCGTCTTTTAATGTTATTTTAATCATTTCATACCTCCATATTTTCATATATATTGCTGCAATCAGCCCATAGTAATTGACTTGACGATTTCCTCTTTGATTCTGGCCGCAAACTGCTCTGCCTGCATTGCTCCCAGGTCCCCGTCTTTTCTGGATCTGACGGCCACGATATTGCTTTCCAGTTCCTTATCTCCTATAACAAGCATATAAGGTACCTTTTCCATCTGTGCCTCTCTGATCTTATAGCCTATCTTTTCATTTCTCGTGTCCACTTCAACCCTGATATCATTGCTTTCAAGAAGCTTTTTGATTTCATAGGCATAGTCCTGGTGTTTGTCTACCAGCGGCAGGATCTTTACCTGGACGGGGCTGAGCCAGGTTGGGAATGCCCCTGCAAAATGCTCGGTCAATATGGCAATAAACCTTTCTATACTGCCAAATACCACCCTGTGGATCATGACCGGCCTGTGCTTCTCTCCGTCCGGCCCTATATAAGCCAGATCGAATCTCTCCGGCAGGTTCATATCCAGCTGTATTGTCCCGCACTGCCAGGTACGGCCTATGGAGTCTTCAAGGTGGAAATCTATTTTGGGGCCGTAGAAGGCGCCGTCTCCCTCATTTATTTTATATTTCATATTCAGGGAATCCAGGGCTTCCTTAAGCTTTGCCGTGGACAACTCCCACATTTCGTCCGAACCTATTGATTTCTCAGGCCTTGTGGACAGCTCCACACTGTATTTGAACCCAAATACCCTGTAGATACCGTCTATGAGATTTATTACGCCCGTGACTTCGTCCTTTATCTGTTCCGGCGTCATAAAAATATGTGCGTCGTCCTGTGTAAAGCATCTCACCCTCATCAGGCCGTGAAGGGCGCCCGAAAGCTCATGCCTGTGTACAAGGCCCAGTTCTCCCGTCCTTATGGGAAGCTCCCTGTAGGAATGAAGCTTTGTATTGAACACCAGCATGCCGCCGGGGCAATTCATGGGCTTGATGGCAAAATCCTGGTCGTCTATTTTAACCGTGTACATGTTCTCCCTGTAATTGTCCCAGTTGCCCGACCCCAGCCAGAGCTCCTTGTTGAGGATGATAGGCGT
>JAEWSZ010000018.1 GCA_023397905.1 Bacillota bacterium
GAGATATAATTATTCTGGCAGGTAAAGGACATGAAACTTACCAGCAGTTCAAAGACAAGACCATTCATTTTGATGAGCGGGAAGTGGTGGATGAACTGCTTAAAGAGCTGGGAAAACGTAAATAGCGTGAGGAGTAAATAAATGATTTCATATAACTGTGCGGAACTGGCAGAGGCTGTGGAAGGCAAGCTGCTCTGGGGCGACCCGGACAGGGTGTTTTCCGGAGTTACCACAGACAGCAGAAAGGTTGCCGCAGGAAATCTTTTCATACCCTTGATAGGGGAAAAATTTGACGGGCATGATTACATTGAACAGTGCTGCAACAATGGAGCAGCAGTCTGTCTGACGCAAAAACCCGTGCCTGAAAAACAGGGCTGTACCGCGATCCTGGTGGGAGATACCGCAAAAGCCCTGAGAGATCTTGCCGCCTGGCACAGAAATAAATATGATATTCCCGTGGTGGGAATAACGGGAAGCGTTGGAAAGACCAGCACAAAGGATATGATGGCCTGTGTGCTTTCGAAAAAATATGAGGTTTTAAAGACCCAGGGGAATTTCAACAATGAGATCGGGCTCCCCTTAACCCTTTTGAATCTGGAGGCCCGTCATGAGGCCGCAGTCATTGAGATGGGCATGAGCGGCTTTGGGGAGATCAGCAGGCTAACTGCCGTTGCCCAGCCTCAGATCGCTGTTATAACCAACATTGGCGTATCCCATATAGAAAAGCTGGGCTCACAGCGCGGAATTTTAAGGGCGAAGCTTGAAATACTGGAGGGCCTTAAGCCCGGCGGAGCTGTGGTGCTCAACGGCGATGACCCTCTGCTGCGGGAACAGAGTGGCAAATTGGGCTTTAAAACAATATACTATGGAATGGAGCAATCCTCTGATTATACCGCCGGGGCTTACAAGTCCCTGGGGGAGGCGGGAACCTGCTTCAATATCAGCCTGGAAGGCCGGGAGTACGTGGTAAAAGTCCCGGTACCGGGCATTCACAATGTTTATAACGCTCTGGCGGCAATAGCTGTGGGAATTGAGATGAATATACCCATGGATACCATTATTGACGGGATCGGCGGGTACAGTCCCGGAAACATGCGCCAGAACATAATCACATATAATGGCATGAAAATTATTAATGATGCGTACAATGCCAGCCCCCAGTCCGTGCAGGCGTCCATAAATGTTCTTGAGGAGCTGGCTTCCGGTTCACGGAGCATTGCAGTACTGGGAGACATGCTGGAAATGGGAACAATGTCTGAAGAGCTGCATTATTCGGTGGGAAGCTTTATAAAGGATAAAAAGCTGGATTATCTGGTAACGGTGGGAATGGATTCAGAGAACATTTCCAGGGCTGTGACCGATTCGGGCAATAAATCAATAAAAACACGGCATTTTGCAGATACCGCCCAGGCGCTTGAATACATACTTGGTATTATCGGCCGGGGGGATTATATACTTATTAAGGGCTCCAGAGGTATGAAAATGGAACAGATTGCCGAAGGTATCATGAAGACGGAATAACAGGTTCCATAAACAATAAACAGGGGGAAAACGTTTTGCTTACTTTTTCTTTGACATCTGAACACATTATAGCCTTTGCCGCCGCATTTGTGCTTTCATTAATTGCAGGTCCCATACTGATCCCGTTTCTGAGAAGGCTCAAATTCGGCCAGACCGTCAGGGACGACGGGCCTCAGTCACATTTGAAAAAAACGGGCACTCCCACCATGGGAGGACTGATATTTATTATACCGGTCACCGGGGTTGCGCTGTATTTTTCCCAGCAGTACCCGGAGATAATACCCATAGTGCTTGCAACGCTGGGTTTTGCCGCGGTGGGCTTTATCGATGATTTTATCAAAGTGGTGAAAAAGAGGAAGGACGGCCTTTATGCCGGGCAGAAGACTTTTTTGCAGCTGCTGGTATGCGTGTCCTTTGCATTTTATGTAATAAGGTTTACTGAGGCCGGAAGCTCAATAGTCATACCGTTTACGGATTTTATAGTGCAGCCCTGGCTGTATTTCCTTTTCATAGTGGTGTTCATGTATTTCTTTTCAAACGCGGTAAACATCACGGATGGGCTTGACGGGCTGTGTTCGGGAGTGACCCTGGTAGTTGCCATATTTTTTACCATCGTTTCACTTACAAATGCGGAATGGGGATATATAAAGGTGTTTTCAGCTGCAATCGCAGGGGGGTGCCTTGGGTTTCTGGCTTTCAACATATACCCTGCGAAGGTTTTTATGGGGGATACGGGAAGTCTTGCCCTTGGAGGTGCGCTGACCGCAATTTCCGTGATGATGAGGATGCCTTTGATACTGTTTATTGTGGGGGGAATATATCTGATTGAAGCGCTGTCTGTGATTTTGCAGGTGGGCTCCTTTAAGCTGACAGGGAAAAGAATATTCAGAATGGCTCCCATCCACCATCACTTTGAGCTGACCGGCTGGAAGGAGACAAAGGTGGTGGCGGTATTTATTGTAATAACCGTGCTGCTTGCCATTGCGGCTCTTTTGATAATGGGGATCGGAACATTTTAGAAAATAAGATTTATTAATCCGTGCCGACAGGAATTTAAGAGAAGCCGTTTTAATATAATCTGAATGGATGAACTATGAACAAGGCTGGAGGAAATTGATGAAAAACAAAAAGCCTTTTGATTTTTGGATATTTGCGGCTGTAATATTATTGCTTTCCATTGGCACTATTATGGTATTCAGCTCAAGCTACTATTCTTTTGCGAAAACAACCGGAAATTCGTTTCAATTGTTGATTCCACAGCTGGAATATATGGCTTTAAGTATTGTGGTGCTCATTGCCACAATGAATTTTGAATACAAGCGCTGGGGCAAGATTTCACCTATACTGCTCATGGGCAGCATAGGCCTGCTCATATTGGTAATCATACCGGGAGTCGGAGTTGAGAGGAATGGAGCCCAGAGATGGCTGGGAGTTGGAAATATGAGTATTCAGCCCTCGGAAACGGCAAAGCTGGCAGTTATCATTTTTCTTTCGTACAGTCTTTCAAAACGGAAAGATGTTCTTCAATCTTTTAAAAAGGGTTTGCTGCCATACTTGATGCTGGTGGGCTTTATTGCCGTACTGGTGCTGGTTGAACCCCATTTAAGCGGAACCATTATAATCGTATTGACCGCATTTGTCATATTGTTCTGTGCCGGAGCGAAAATATCGCATTTTGTGGCCCTGGCAATGCCGGTCCTCCTGGGAACAATTGCGGCTGTGGTATTTGAGTCCTACAGATTTGACAGGGTGAAGGCCTGGCTGGATCCGTTTAAATACAAGCTGGGCGACGGCTGGCAGACGGTGCAGTCTCTGCTGGCAATAGGTTCGGGAGGGCTTTTCGGCAGGGGGCTGGGACAGAGCATGCAGAAATATCTCTACATTCCGGAGCCGTACAATGACTATATTTTCGCCGTCCTGGCGGAAGAACTGGGGTATATCGGAAGCCTGGTGGTAATGCTGCTGTTCCTGGTATTTATATGGAGGGGAATAAAGGTGGCCATGAACGCCCCGGATACCTTTGGAAGCCTTATGGCTACAGGCATAACAACGCTTATAGGCCTGCAGTTTTTATTCAATGTGGCAGTTGTGACAAATACCATTCCGTCCACGGGAATTTCACTTCCGTTTTTCAGTTACGGAGGTACATCGCTGATGTTTCTCATGTTCGGCGTGGGTATTCTGCTTAATATATCAAGGTTTTCCAATTACGAACGGTTTTAGCGGCGGTATAGCCGCAGCAGTACACTTTTGTGCCGGCATTGATAGCCCTGCCACGGCAAAAATCCGCTTTGCGGATTTTTACAAGTTAGGAGGTAATTTTTTGAAAGTTTTAATAGCTGGTGGAGGGACCGGAGGACACATAAATCCGGGCCTGGCAATTGCAAAATACATAGCGGCGGCGGAACCTTCCTCGGAAATTACCTTTGTGGGGACCAAAAGAGGTCTGGAGACAAAACTGGTGCCAAGGGAGGGATTCCCCCTTGAGACCATAACCGTAAGGGGCTTCAGGAGAAAGCTGTCGCTGGATACGGTGATAGCCGTAAAGGAATTGATCCAGAGCTTTTTTCAAGCCTCCAGGCTGATAAATAAGATAAAGCCCGATGTTGTGATCGGAACAGGAGGATATGTGTGCGGGCCCGTTTTATATGTTGCAGCCAAAAAGGGCATACCGACCCTGGTGCATGAATCAAACGCCTTTCCCGGAGTGACCAACAGGCTGCTGGAGAAGCATGTGAATTATGTGGCCGTCAGTTTTAAGGACGCGGAAAAGCATTTCAAGGACAAAAGCAAGCTTGTACATACGGGCAACCCCATCAGGCGGGAGCTGCTCAATACGGATAGACAGGCTGTTTTGAAACAGCTGGATATAGTGGATGGAAAACCTCTGGTGGTGGCAATGGGGGGCAGCAGAGGTGCCAGAAAGATAAATGAAACTGTGGCGGAAATGCTCAATACCCATTTCAAGGGGGAGTTCAACCTGATCTTTGCAACGGGGGAAGCCCAGTTTGAAGACATCAACCTGTCCATATGTCTGGACGAGAAATATAAAAAAATGGTCAGGGTAGTTCCATACATATATGATGTGGCACAGGTGTATACCGCCAGCGATCTGATGATCTGCAGGGCAGGAGCTATGACCATAAGCGAACTTCAGACAATGGGGACGCCTTCCATACTCATCCCTTCTCCGTATGTCACGGAGAATCACCAGGAGCATAATGCCCGCTCTCTTGAAAGAGACGGCGGCGCCATAGTGATTCTGGAGAATGAGCTCAATGCGGACATACTGTATAGGCAGATATGCGATCTGATTTCAAACAGGGATATTTTAAAAAAAATGTCGTCGGATGCCACTAAAAATCGTATTACCGATTCGGCGGAAAAAATATATTCACTGGTAAAAAAAATCACAGAAAATGCCCGGTAAAAATCCCGCCGGATTTCCCTAAAATTTTTATATATTTTGTAGACATTTAGCAAATACTTTGATATACTTGTCTGCGGATAAAAAAACTTTTAAATTAGTCCAGAGAGGCTAGTAAGGGTATATAGTACAAAAGTACATAGTCCGTAAAAAGACATGGGATACTTTGGTACGTGGGAGAAGAGTGTTTGATTGGATAGAATAGAACCCAACCTTGCTGCGCCTTACAGTCAGTGAGGTTTTTTTATTTCCAAAAAATATATGGGGGGATTTATACAATGAAGTATTCAAGACCCGTAATTCAGGTTGAAGAAAAGGTTCCTTTTCTAAAAGCACTTCCACTGAGTTTTCAGCACTTGTTTGCCATGTTTGGCGCATCTGTACTTGTTCCGTTTCTTTTTAACAGTTACGCAAAGACTCATTATCTGGAGGCGGTTTTAAAGACCACCCTGGACAAGCTGACGCCGGATCAGCTGGTGCAGTATAACCAGATTCAGGTTATCGACCCGGCGCTGGTACTTCTGCTAAATGGTATCGGAACATTGATCTATCTGTTTATTTGTAAAGGCAAAGCGCCGGCATTCCTGGGTTCAAGCTTTGCATTTCTTTCGCCCACAGCGGCAATAATAGCGAGTTCGGACCAATATGCCGGCAATTTTTCAAAAGCGCTGGGCGGATTTATTATCTGCGGTCTGGTTTTTGTGGTAGTAGCACTGATTATCGGACGGGTGGGGACCCGCTGGCTGGATGTTGTCCTTCCTCCGGCAGCCATGGGACCTATTGTGGCCCTTATAGGGCTTGAACTGTCGGGCACGGCGGCTGATATGGCCAAACTGTTCCCCGGTGCCGATGGATCATTCGATACAAAGGGCATAATTATTTCGCTGGTAACACTGGCGATTATCATAATAGGCACGCTTTGCTTCAGAGGCTTTCTCTCGGTCATTCCGGTTCTGTTCGCCGTAATTGCGGGCTATGCCCTTTCGGCTGCAATGGGCTATGTGGATTATTCCTCAATAACCGCTAAAAGCTGGTTCGGACTGCCTCATTTTACATTGCCTTCCTTCGAAGGAAAGGCTATGTTAATACTTGCGCCTGCGGCATTGGTGGTTCTCTCGGAACACATAGGCCACCTGTTTGTCACAAGCAACATAGTCGGAAAGGACCTCACAAAGGATCCAGGACTTCACAGGTCTTTGCTGGGCGACGGAATATCCACTATAATATCGGGCTTCAGCGGTTCCTGCCCTACCACCACCTACGGTGAAAACATGGGAGTCATGGCAATAACCAGGGTTTACAGCGTCTGGGTAATAGGCGGAGCGGCTGTCATATCAATAATAATTGCTTTCTTCGGCAAGCTTTCAGGAGTTATTTCCAGCATTCCGGGACCTGTCATGGGCGGCGTTTGCCTGCTCCTGTTCGGTGTAATTGCGGCCTCCGGTATCAGAATGATCGTCGAAGCTAAAATCGACTACAGCAAATCCAAAAACCTGATCCTCACGGCGGTTGTATTTGTTGTGGGCATAAGCGGAATGGCCATAAATCTCGGAGGCAATGTACAGCTGAAGGGAATGGTTCTGGCTACACTGGTTGGAATGGCTCTCAGCACGGTATTCTATATCCTGGAAAAATTAAAGCTCACCAATGATTCGAGCGAAGAGGCTTGACTTTTAAAAATAGAATGCATTGAAGTATAAAGCCGGGCGGTCACAGGGATAAGTTGTGAACATATGCGGCGGCAAACTTAATACGGAGTAAAAAACAGGCAGAAACCAGATCCGGTTTCTGCCTGTTTTTTACTTGCGGTTATTTCGTTATTCCCGCTCCGTTTTCGTCCACCTCATAGCCATCGATACTCGCCCATGCCGCAAAATCAGGAGCTTTTTCTGGATTGCAGCCTCAATTTGAGGAACCGCTTCCGGCGCCTTATTTCAGAAGGATAGATAAATACTTCGTTTTTTATAAGCCCAAGGGCGGTATCGACTATTTTTTTAGCCGATTGGTGGTCAAAAAATTCATGCTGGGCTCTTTTGATTTCATTTAGACCCTTTGCGCCGTCCTTTAGCAAATCGGAAACAATAGGGGCCAGATAATACAGATCTTCGCAGAAAATCCCCAGCTTATTGTTGACCGCAAAGTCAGGATTTTCCTGCTCCTGTCCCGGCAGTGCCCCTGTTATGATAAGCGGCACATTGCAGGCAACCGCCTCCATCATCACATTTGGACTTCCTCTGGTAAAAGCTATGTCGGACTTCAGCATAAAATCCTGGATGTTTGTGATATAGCCGTGGATATTCACTCTACCGGGATATTGCTGCAGCAGGGTCCTTTCCAGTTTATCTCTCAGCGTGGCGTTTCTGCCGGCCATTATACGAACGTTGCAATTAAAGTTTTCAAGCAGTATTTTAGAAACGACATTCATGTCCCCGGAGCCTTCGCCACCGCTCATTATAAGGCATTCCAGAGGTCTGTCCAGACTGTAGTCGTCCTTTTGGACATTTTCGGATATATGCCTGGTAAACCTTGCTCTCACAGGGAACCCGGCTACCCTTATAGTTTCTTCGGCAACTCCGAAGCCCATACATCTCTGTTTTGCCTCTTCTGTGGGGCATATAATGCAATCGGCGCGTTTATCGGCCCACAGGGGGGAGATGCTGACCAGATCCGCCACAAATACGGCGAAGGGTATGTTTATTCTATATTCTTTAAGTATATTTAGTATAGGCGTGTTAAAAACAGGGTGTACGGATAATATCAAATCAGGCTTCAGTTTTCTCAGCAATCTGATAAAATTCTCTCTTATTGTAAGTTCAGTAAATTCATGGATAAATGCGGGATTTCTTTTGGAAATCCTCCAGGCCAATTTCCAGAGCTCTTTGGCGTTTCTGGTCACCAGGCCGTAAGATTTTCCAACCTTGACCCACATATTCCCGCCAAGATCAAATCCATCTATGACATTTACACAGACATCTTCATGCAGATTGAACTGTTCCATTAAAGCTTCGCTGATACTTTTATGACCATGTCCCGTGTAATCAGATGAAATTATTATAACATTTTTCATGTTTTTTCCTTAGCCTCCAAAAATAAAGTTAAAATCCGTTTATAGCACCAAAGGAATTCCTATAATAGTATTCCACTATTCCATAGTAATAATATTACTAAAATGATTTTATTGCCACAGTTATTTTAAAGTGCTCAGGCAAATAAAATTCCGCAGTGGTTTATCGCTATGGTTACCTGATGGCCAGACAATAAATCACTATTATATAATAATACAAATTACATGCAAAAGGATAGGTGCCACATGTTAAATTATGCATAAATATTGAAGAATATTTCCTGCCTTCATATTGTACGCAGTTCAAATTTAAATGTTTGATTTATTTTTATAATATTTGATTTGGACCACTCATATATTTATAACGCGGCGGTCAGATATCTTTTTGTATCTGAATGCCTTATAGCGCTTGATATATGTACTGATACTCGGAAATAAAAAAATATGAATCCGCCATTGCGGGCTTATATTGGAAAGCTGGGGATGTGAGGCATTTGAAAAGAACTTTAAAGATATTGGTGATAATTACGGTTATATTATCCAATCTGCTATGGACAAATATTGTTTCCGCCGATGACGCCGCCGATGATGAGCCTATTAACAATATTTTCGATAAGGAAAGCGTGGAAACCACAGTCGGAAAGGTTCCCAGAATATCCGCCGGAGCGGCAATAGTCCTGGACGCAGCAAGCGGAAGGGTATTGTATGAAAAAAATGCCTACACCAGGCGGTCCATTGCCAGTACCACTAAGATCATGACGGCAATAGTGGCGCTGGAGAACGGAAATTACGACGAAGACGTGACCGTGAGCAAAAGGGCTGCTTCCGTGGGGGGCTCCACTGTCAACCTTAAGGAAGGAAAAACCTACAAGTTCAAAGATCTGATGTATGCCATGATGCTCAGGTCGGGAAATGATGCGGCCATTGCCATAGCGGAACATATTGGAGGGTCTGTGGAACTGTTTGCCGAGATGATGAACAGGAAAGCGGCCGAAATAGGAGCCACCAATACAAATTTTGTGACGCCCCACGGGCTTGATGATCCGCAGCATTATTCCACCGCTTATGACATGGCTTTAATCACCCAATACGCTTTAAAGAATGAAGAATTCTGCAAGATCGTGGGCACTAAGAGTTCTGTTTTTGAAGGCAATAATATCAATAATACCAATGAAATGCTGGGGATGTACCCGGGGGCGGACGGGGTGAAAACAGGTTACACAGGCCAGGCTGGAAGATGCCTTGTGACAACGGCTGCCAGGGACGGCTGGAGGATAATTTCCGTGGTGCTCAACTGCTCCTCAAGGACGGTCAGGGCTCAAAGCAGTAAAACAATACTTGATTATGCCTTCGGAAATTATAAAAACTATGAGTATTTGAAAAAGGGGCAGGAAGTGCGGCAGATAGACATACATAAGGGGCTGGAAAACATGGTTTCCATATACGCCGACGGCGACATACTGCTGCCTTTGAAGCAGGATGAATTGGATAAGCTGAGAGTGATCTACGATATTCCGGATGAGATTGAAGCGCCTGTGCAAAGCGATACGAAAATAGGAACCGTTTCTTATGAATTGGACGGGAAAATACTTGCAACAGCCGATTTGAAGAATTCTCAGACAATTGAGCGGAAGGATTTTTACTATTATTTTGATTCAATATTCAGAACCTGGGCCAGATTTGTACATAACAGATAAAAGCGCGAAGCATAGTTTATGTGTACAGCTTTTTCTTCGCACATCCAAAAAGCCGCTTGCGACTTTTTGGCAACTTTGATATATTAAGTGAATGTAAACACTGAGCAGGGTCCTGTGCATTCAGCGTTATATTCTTCGCGCATTAAAAAGCCGCCGGAGGCTTTTTTACAGTTTTTATGCATTATGTGCAAACAATTTGGGAGGCCTAATGAAAACGGTTCTAGTGGGTATAAATTCGAAATATATACATACCTGCCTGGCGGTATGGTATTTAAAAGCCAGTATAAAATATGACGGAAATGTCGTAGCAAGGGAGTTTACCATAAATGAAAGCAGAGACGGTATACTTTCGGAATTATTTAAGGAAAGGCCGGATATTCTGGCTTTTTCCTGCTATATATGGAATATTGAACTTGTGAGGCTTCTGGCCGTGGAATTAAAAAAACTTCTGCCGGAATGCATTGTCATACTGGGCGGCCCGGAGGTATCCTACAATGCGGCGGAGGTCCTTGAAGCAAATGAGCCGGTGGATTTCGTCCTGTGCGGCGATGGAGAGGAAGTATTTCCCGTATTGCACAGGTCCCTTATAAACCGTTCGGAGCAGTACCGGCAATTATCAGGCATTGCCTACAGAGAGGGAGATTCGGTTGTATTCAGGGAGGGCTTCAACCTGGTGGGTGAGCTGGACAACCTTGAAACCCCATACACTCCCGAATTGCTGGATTCAGCCGCACAGCGGATTTTGTATTACGAGTCCTCAAGGGGCTGTCCCTTTTCCTGTTCCTATTGTATATCATCAACCTTCAAGGGTGTCAGGTATTTTTCTCTTGAAAGGGTGAAGCGGGATCTGGATACTCTGCTGATGTACAGGCCCGGATTGATAAAGTTTGTGGACAGGACCTTTAATTGCAACAGGAAAAGGGCCGGAGAGATAATTGAGCATATAATATCCCTGGAATGCCATACGGTATTTCACTTTGAAGCAGCGGCGGACCTTTTTGACGAAGAGCTGCTGGAGCTGCTGAGCCGTGCCCCCAAGGGCCGCATTCAGCTTGAAATAGGGCTCCAGACCACTAACTGCGAAACCCTTAAGGAGATCGAGCGGGTAACCGACCTTGAGAAATTAAAAAGTAACGTAAATAAAATTCTGGCCGTGGGAAATATCCATGTACATCTGGATCTGATCGCAGGCTTGCCCTACGAAGCCCTGGAATCCTTCAAAAAGTCCTTTGACGACGTGTATGGAATGAAGCCTCACCAGCTGCAGCTGGGCTTCCTGAAAATGCTGAACGGCTCAAAAATAAGAAAGGAAGCCCTCAAGCACGGCTATGTGTTCAGGGCTTATCCGCCCTATGAGGTGCTGGGAAATGATTATATCTCTTTCGGAGACATTTTGCTTTTAAAGGATGTGGAAGAGGTGCTGGAGAGGTATTTTAATTCAAACAGGTTTACAGAATCCCTGAGATTTACAGAGAAACATTTATTTGACAATGCTTTCATGTTTTATTACAGCCTTTCGGTCTTTTGCCGGGAAAACGGATATCTGGACAGGCCTGTTTCCTACAGGGAGAACATTTCTATACTCCATGCTTTTGTGGAACAGCTTTTAAAGGATAAGGGACGCCTTGCCGATAAAAACACTTATGCAAATACCGATATCGGCGACAGTTCAGGATATACTGCCCATCCCGGCCGCATGGAGGAGTTCAGGCAGATAATGATTTTTGATTTTCTCAGCACGGACAGCTCCTGCGCAATACCGGAATGTCTTAAAAGAGAGAATTATATGGTGCCCGCCGGTACGATTCACAGCCTGCTGCAGAATAAGGAGTTCATCGGAACATACCTTCCCGGATTTGCCGGAATGCAGGCTAAAAATATATTAAAAAAGGTATTTTTCATAAAACTGGACGCTATTGCCGGGGAAGATAAATTCATATTGTTTGATTATTCACGGAGGGAACCGGTTACAAGGAAGTATCGGGTGGTAAAGATTGAAGATGGAGTTGGTAATAACTATGATCAATAAACTTTTCCCAAATTTGATATAATCAAAAGGTGTAATTCTCACCTTTTGATGGTAATTACACCTTTTAATTCCGGGTTCTGAAAAAAGACCTTTTTCAAACTCTATTTCAGAACATTATTTTAATTTTAAGATGTCTTTATTAGTATCAGGTGCTACTATTCCAAATTTTCCAATAACTGTCCTGCCATCAACATCATATAATGGAATTTCTCTAACTATATTACTTCCTTTAGCTTTTGCTGCTAAAGCGGCTTTTTCAATTTCCTTTGTTTGAGCTACCGCTTCTTCCGGAGTTTTTGGACTTGGTTCTTGAAGGTCTTTGGATAAAACATATCCTTCAGTACCGTCTATACCTATTGCAGCTATCAAATCCGGCTCTGTTTCCACCGAAACAGCTTCTAAAGAAGAACCATAAGTTTGACCATTTGCATTAACAGGAAAATTAGGAACTTTATCCTGACCTATATTAAATTTACTGCTTGCTATAGTAGGCGTAATAAACATTCCAATAGCCATACCTGCGGCAAGTGCAATAGTCAGGACCAATAATCTTATTTTTTTATTCATCTTTACTCACCTCCATATTATGGTATGTACGCATTCGGGCTAATTGATTTTAATTTTATTATAAAGGTAAATATTTAAAAGGTAAACGATGATTTCCAATCTATGCATATGTTTATAGTATTTTTCTTCGCAAAATTTCAATATGCTAAGTGGCCTATCACAGCGGCAGCCCTGCATCTTGAATCATTTTTTACGGTTATACCTCATAAACATGGCCATACAAACCGAAATAAAAAAGAAAGCAAAAATAAAATCAACAATATTGCCGGACAACATCACAGATACCTCCTTTATCATTATGGAAGCAGATGGCAACGCAGTAAATGGTAGTGGGCATACCGCGTAGACAAAAGTGCAGTGCCATCTTATTCTTTTATCGACCACTGATAAAGGGTTATATGCTCTTGTATTTACTCCCGAAAAAATAATTGGGAACAAGCTGCTTGATTTTAGCGCGAAAATCCTCAAGCAGCACGTAGTGAAGTGATTTATCCTCTAAAATAACGGGAGAGAAAACATCCCCGCAAAAATCAACAGAAATATCGGCCGATACCTGGCGGAATGCGGATTTGGAAATGACCCGCTCATTTACATTGGTGTTATTTGTGTAGACTATTTTTTTTGATAAGAACGGCAGGTATTTGGATTCACAAAATTCCAGGTCCTTAAAATTTGAATAAGTACCCGGCAGTATTTGAAATATCAGGAAGGATATAAGCAGTATTGAAATATACTTTTTTATTTCCTGTTTCAAAATCATTAAAAGCTCCAATCACGGCAATTTATCGCTTTATGTTTATTATACTATAAAAATGCCCGTGCCGGAACCCTTAAATCTGAGAGAATTTACGGCTTGAAAATCTTTGTGCTTTCAAATAAAAACAAGGTAAAAGTTATCAATATTTTGAGTCTGATCACATATATTTTAAAATAAGATATTTTTAAACGCTACAAGGTAAAAGGGAGGTTTTTCAATGACCACACCGGAGTTTGACTTTAAAGTAATGATCCAAAAAGATAGGATTGACCGAGTTAAACAGCAGTTTCAGAGTACATTTCTTGAATATCTTCAGCTGGTAAAATCAAATCCAGAGGTGGCGGTTCTGGCTCATCAAAGACTGTATGACCTGATTGTTTCCAAAGGCGTAGAGGTTGTCCGGACGGATGAGAATCCAAGACTCAGAAGAATTTATGGCAATGATATAATCAAAAATTATTCCTTTTTTAAGGATGATTTTTTTGGTATCGATAAGACTATAATGAAAATAGTACGGTATTTTCATTCAGCGGCGATGGCCGGAGAAGAGGCCCGGCAGGTGCTGTACCTGGTAGGCCCGGTAGGAGCCGGAAAGTCTTCGCTGATGGAAGCCCTCAAAAAAGCTCTTGAATATGCGCCCCCTATCTACGCATTAAAGGGCTGTCCAATGAGGGAAGAGCCTTTGCACTTGATTCCAAAGCATTTGAGGAAGGAATTTGAAGAAACCTTGAATGTCAAAATCGAAGGAGACCTGTGCCCCATCTGCAGGTACAGGCTGAAAAACGAGTATAACGGGGAATATGAAAGATTTCCGGTGGAGTCGGTGGGCTTTTCCATCAGATCCAGGAAAGGGATCGGAGTGGTGCCGCCGGTGGATCCGAACAATCAGGATACGTCAATTCTGACGGGCAGCGTGGACATTTCAAAAATAGACCTGTACTCCGAGGACGATCCCCGGGTATTGTCCCTGAACGGGGCTTTCAATGCGGGAAACCGGGGTATTGTGGAATTTATAGAGGTGTTCAAGAACGAAACCGAGTACCTGCATACAATGATAACCGCGACTCAGGAAAAATCAATACCGTCGCCTGGCAAAGGGGCCATGATATATTTCGACGGGGTGATTCTCGCACATTCAAACGAAGCCGAATGGAATAAATTCAAGTCCGATCACACAAACGAGGCGATTCTTGACAGAATCGTGAGGATAGAGGTTCCGTATTGCATGGAGCTCAACGAAGAAATAAAGATTTATCAGAAAATGCTTTCCAAGAGCAAATTCAAAGCCCATATCGCTCCACATACCATTGAGATTGCGTCCATGTTTGCAATTCTGACCAGATTGAGTCCTTCCAACAAGGTAGATCCCATGACGAAGCTCAAAATATATAACGGAGAGGAAATCCTTGAAAAGGGGATGACAAGAAAAATAGATATATTCGAATTGCGGGAAGAGGCGCCCAGGGAAGGGATGACCGGAATTTCCACCAGATTTATAATGAAAACTCTGGACACCGCCCTGTCCGAGTCCGAAAACAATTGCATAAACCCAATCGCGGTAATGGAAGCTCTGATAAGAGCAGTCAAGGAGCTTGGAATAGGTGAGGATGAAAAGGAGCGTTATCTCAGGCTGATATATGATACCGTAAAAAAAGAGTACAACAAGATCCTGGAAAAGGAAGTCACCAAGGCATTCATACATGGATACAGGGAACAGGCCGAGAGCTTGTTCAACAATTATCTGGACCATGCGGAAGCCTTTGTAAATAAAACTAAAATTAAGGATAAGAACACCGGAGAGGAGTTGGAGCCGGATGAGAAATTCATGAGGTCCATTGAAGAGCAGATAGGCATTTCCGACACTGCCGTTAAGGGTTTCCGCTCCGACGTAACCGCATATATGTTCTTTATTATGAGAAATGGCGGCAAACTGGATTATACCAGCTATGAACCGCTGAAGGACGCCATTGAAAAGAAACTCACCGCGTCGGTCAGGGATCTGAGCAGGATAATCACACAGGCCAAGGTCAGAGACAAGGAACAGACGCAGAAATACAACACCATGGTGGAAGAGATGAAGAGAAACGGCTACTGTGACCACTGCTGCAACGTTATATTGAAATATGCGGCCAATAATCTTTGGAAGGATTGATACAATGGCTATATTCAGGGAAAACTCCAGCGCAGGGCGGGACAGATCGGCAGAAGACCGCCGCAGGCATAGAGAATTGGTTGAAGAATCCATAAAGAAAAACCTCGGCAATATAATTGCCGAGGAGAGCATTATAGGCAAAAGCCGGGATAAAAAAATCAAAATCCCCATCAGAGGTATCAAGGAATTCCAGTTTATATACGGAAAAAACAAACCGGGAGTGGGCGCAGGAGACGGAACCGAAAAAAGAGGGGATAAGTTCTCCGGCGACGCCCAGGGCGGCAATGGAAACGGGAAGGCCGGAAACCAGGAGGGAGAAGAGATATATGAAACGGAAATCACCATCGAGGAGGTTATAAATTACCTTTTTGAGGATCTGAATCTCCCTGATATAGACAAAAAGCAGCTGTCCCAGTTGGAGGAAAAGAGCTACAGAAAGCTGGGCTACCAGCAAAAAGGCATCCCGCCCAGGCTGGCAAAGAAACGCTCGGTCATAGAAAAAATCAAGAGAAAACAGGCCTCAAAAAGAGCCCTGAACGAGGCTGCGGGCGAGGCCGGAAGGGAATCCGGTCCGGAAGACGGTCTCCGGCAGGAGAAGAAGGATGTCTTATTGTGCAGAAGCTATTCTTCCAGGGAAAGGTTCCCGTTTATAGAAGACGACCTGAGATATTACAGGATAAAGGAAGAAAATAAAAAGGATTACAATGCGGTGGTCCTGTGCATTATGGATGTTTCCGGCTCCATGGACCAGACAAAGAAATACCTGGCCAGAAGCTTCTATTTTCTGCTGTATCAATTTCTCCAATTGAAATATTCAAATGTGGAAGTGGTTTTTATCGCCCATACTACCACCGCCAAGGAAGTAAATGAAAAAGAGTTTTTTCACAGGGGTGAATCCGGCGGCACATATATCAGCAGCGGTTATGAAAAGGCCCTGGAGATCATCTCCGAAAGGTACAGCCCTGCCAACTGGAATATCTATGCATTTCATTGCAGCGACGGGGACAATTGGTCCGAGGATAACAAAAAAGCCGTGGATAGTGCGAAAAAACTGTGTGAGGTTTGCAACCTGTTCGGCTACGGAGAAATAGTGCCGGGCTATTACAGTATGGGAAGCACCATAAAGAGTGAGCTGCAGAGCAAGATCGACAGTGAGAATTTTGCGGCAATAACCATAAATAAAAAAGAGGATGTTCTTCCCGCATTGAAAAAGCTCCTGGAAAAGGGGGAAAAGGTTGAACAAATTTAAAACATTTAAAATATTTAACCAAAGGAGGTACCGGGCCCATGCCATTTCTTTCAGGATATTTTGTGCGAAATGCTGGGCATGGGCATAGTCATGACGGATTTTAGTTTGGCCGATCTGGAATATTGGAATGAGCGCATAGAGGGGCTTGCAAAGAACTGCGGACTGGATTATTACAACCAGGAATTCGAAATAATAAACTATGAGGATATGATAGGCTACGAATCCTATGTGGGCATGCCCTCCCACTATCCGCACTGGAGCTACGGAAAATCCTATGAAAGGATTAAAACGCTGCACAAATACAACCTGACGGGTTTGCCCTATGAAATGGTCATAAATTCCAACCCTTGCATAGCATACTTAATGAAGGACAATTCACTTCTACTGCAGATACTTACCATAGCACATGTCTATGCCCATAACGATTTTTTTAAAAATAACAGGCTTTTCAAAATCGGAACCAAGGCGGAGTATACGGTTGAGATGTTTAAAAATCACGCCAATCGAATCAGGGAATATATATCGGATCCGAGTATAGGCTATGCAAGGGTTGAAAAAATACTGAACGCCGCCCACGCAGTAAAGCTGCAGACAGAGCGGATATCTGAATTTATGGGAAGGGTTGCGGAGGAGGACAGGGACAAATCCGCGTTAGTCGAAAATAATATGGATTTTCCCTATCTGGAAAGATATATCAAAAGGGATGGCGGCAAAATTCCTAAAAACCTCCGGCAGGATGTTAAAATTCCCAAAGAGCCCAGGGAAGACCTGCTGAATTTCATAACCGACTATGGCAGGCTGCAGGACTGGGAAAAGGATATCATATATAT
>JAEWSZ010000051.1 GCA_023397905.1 Bacillota bacterium
GGACGCTGAGCCGGCGGGACTTTGTAAAGGCTTTCGAATCCTGCGATTTGATACTGACGCCGGTGACTCCGAGTTCGGCATTCCGGTTCGGTGAAAAAAAGGATCCGCTCCAGATGTATCTGGCCGACATCTTTACCATCGCGTTGAACCTCTCCGGCAACTGCGGCATCAGCGTCCCCGCCGCGATTGATCCGGAAAACTCCATGCCTTTGGGTATTCAGCTAATCGCTCCGGCTATGGCCGAGCGGCAACTTCTCACCGCCGCCAGGACATTCGAGCTCCGTCGCGGCGGCGACTTCACCCCAGCAATGAAGGAATAGGATCATCATGAACAGGATCGATTTTTCATGGCCGCACGGACTCGAAGGCGTGCTTACCACCAGTTGGGACGATGGAACCAGTCATGACCGGCGGCTGGTGGAAATATTCAACCGCTATGGTATCAGGGGCACTTTCCACCTGAACTCAGGCAACTTTGATTCAGGGCATTTGAAAAGCTCTGAAATAAAGGAATTGTACATTGGGCACGAGGTGTCCGCCCACTCGCTGAACCATCCTTTCCTGACATTGCTTCCGAGAGAGGCTCTGGTAGAGGAGATAACCGAAGACCGGCGGAGGCTTGAAAAGCTGGTGGGATATCCGGTGAGGGGAATGTCCTACCCCTTTGGAGACTATAATGAGGAATTGCTTAAGGCACTGCCGGGCCTGGGAATAGAATATTCCAGAACAACCCAGGAACATGGGCGTTTCAGTGTCCCGGGCAATTTTCTCACATGGCATCCCACCTGCCATCATGAACAGAATTTACTTGAAAAGTGCAGGCAGTTTAAAAACCGCAATCCGTGGGATCAGCTGCCGCTGTTCTATGTATGGGGGCACAGCTTTGAATTTCACAGGAACAACAATTGGGAGCTGATAGAGGAGTTCTGCAAGGTGGTTTCCGGCGATGAGGATGTGTGGTATGCCACCAATGTGGAAATCATGGATTATATTCTGGCCATGCGGAACCTTAAATTTGGAGTGGACCGGAATTTTGTCATGAATCCTTCGGCAATTTCCGTGTGGATCGACGTAGATGGGGAAGCCGTAGAAATAAAGCCCGGAGAGCAGCTGCAATTGAGTGCTTAAAAATAAATCCAATGTATGTGGAAAACAGAATGTGCCGGCCCGCAAGTATAACTTACCTCAATGGGAAGCACGGTAAAGGTATAGCGTGTATCAATATATGACCGCTGCTACACTAAGCGAAACTATTGATATACGGTGTACCTTGTGCTGCACATTGCTGCAAAACAGTATGGGAGGACCCGGTACGGCATGAACTTTTCACATACATTGAATCTGTTATTTTACGGCGCCTGCTTTTCTGACACCTGTTATTTCTTGGCGGCGTACCAGTCGCTTACAGCCGTGAAAAACGCATCTATGTTGTCCCAGCTGGAAAGAGGCGGAATATCGCAGCCCGAGGAAATTACGAAGTTTTTGTATTTGCAGCATTCATCCATGAGATTCATAGTCACTTCCCTGATGGACTCAGGCGTGCCGTTCCTGAACTGGTTTGCCGGGTCTACATTTCCGAACACCAATGTGTTTGAAGGCACAAGCTTAAGTATCTCAGCCATTTTCACCGCATTTCCGAAATGATAGGCCGAAGCGCCCACAGTCAGAATGGAGTCGATTAAGGGAACGGTGTTTCCGCAATTGTGGTATACGAGTATAAAGTTTTCATCCTGAACGGCGTCCACTATTTCCTTGCAGTAGGTGGATGAGAATTCTGCAATGAGCTTTGGAGACAGGAGACCGGCGGCGGGCTCGGCAAGCACCACACCGTTAGCACCCACTTCCTTGTAGGCTTTGATGTATTTTATAATGAATTCCGTGGTTTTTTTGAGGGTTTCATGGACCATTTCAGGCTCTACCTGGCAGTTGATCATGATCTCAGTCATGTCCATCAATCTTCCGGCCAGTGAAAAAGGCCCTATGACTCCGGCAAGAACGGGCCTGTCGGTTATCTGATTAACAGCGCTTTCTATGGCATCGATATATATTCCGGTACGTCCGGTTCCCACTTCAGGCACCTTCAGGTTTTTAACGTCGTCTTCATCTGAAATAAGACGCCCGACCACAGTTGGGACCTCGTCGCCTGAAACTTTGATCTGCGCTCCGAAAGCTTCCGCCTCAAGAGACAGGTTCATCATACTTACAGAAGCGGAGGTGTCGCACCTTTCGGCAATGAGCTTCATACCTTTTGCCTGTTTTTCGCTGTCGGATATAAGATCTATGACGCTGATCCCCATAAGACTTATTGAAGGAAATGAGAGAACGGGCATAGCTTTCTTTTTATCAGCCTCCAGCATTTCCTCAATCCAGTTTTTCATATTGAATTTCATTTTAAATGGCCTCCTTTAAATATGGATATTTTTCATTGTAATAAATCTCAAAATATATTTGTATGACATTTTTGTGATTCATGGTAAGAATTTTATGATTGCAAAACTTGAAAATATTAAATAAAATAATCATTAGAATGTACAAAAAATATCAAATTTTTTCAATACATAGCATTGAGGGTATATTAAAATAACAATATAAGAAATGCACATTTTTGAATAATATATATCTGGAGGAAGTTACTATGAGCGTATTAAATGAGATTTCGCAAAATCTGCAGATCGGTAAGGCAAAGATCGTTAAAGAGCTTGTTCAGCAGGCTATAGCTGAGGGACTCAGCGCTGAATCAATTTTAAAGGAAGGTCTTCTTGCCGGTATGGGTATAATCGGTGAGAAATTCAAAAAGGACGAGGTATATGTACCTGACGTACTTATTGCCGCAAGGGCAATGAACGCAGGAACCGAGCTCCTGAAGCCTTTGCTTGCATCAAGTGGCGTCCAGTCCTTGGGAAAGGTAGTTCTCGGAACTGTCGCAGGCGACCTGCATGATATCGGTAAGAATCTGGTAAGAATGATGATGGAAGGCAAAGGCCTTGAAGTAATCGATATAGGCGTTGACGTTCCCGCCGAGAAATTCATTGAAACGGCAATCCAGGAAAATGCTCAGATTATAGCGTGTTCAGCCCTTCTGACAACAACTATGGGAGAAATTGAAAATGTTATAAAGGCGGCCCAGGATGCCGGAATCCGTGACAAAGTGACAATTATGATCGGTGGCGCACCTGTTACTCAGAGTTTCTGTGAAAAGATATCCGCTGACATTTATACGGCAGATGCGGCTTCGGCAGCCGACGCTGCGGCAAAAGTCTGCCAGGATAATTAATGCTTGACCGCGGAGATAATTTCTGCATTAAAGTAGAACTCTGAGAAAATTTTCTTGGAGTTCTATTTTTAATATAGGGGAACACTTTTCTTGAATTGCGGGGACTCTGTTGAATCACTATATGTAAACCTGTTTTTAGTATATAATACTATTATAATGTATTGTGAATTTACTCTGGTAATGGAAGAGGATGTTACTTGATGAGTGAACTATATAAGGATACAATTGAAAAAGCTGTCAATTGGGACAGAGCTATAAAGAATTTGAAAGTATATAGTCAGACCACAGGAGTAGAAAGCTTCATTATAGATTCTACCGGTAAATTCATTTTTAATTACGGCAAAAATCCCGATCTTTGTTCCATATGCCAAAAAATCCAGAGCACCGAAAATAATCCCTCCAAATGTTCCAGCGTACACCTGTATGGGAGTTACCAGGCTGAAAGGTTCGGGGGCAAGTACGTTTTCTTCTGCCCCATGGGATTTGTCCACTGGGCGTCTCCACTCAATGTAAACGATATTCTGCAGGGGGCGTTTATAGGCGGGCCTGTTTTAATGGTAGATCCCGAAGAATTTATGCTGGGCGATATTATCAAGGAAAACGGCCTCACCGACGAGCAGGTGAATGAACTGACAGAACACATTGGCAACGTTCCGGTTATAGAACCCGAAAGAGTCAACAATCTTGCGGATCTGCTCCTGATTATAGCCAATGAGACATCAAGTACCAAAAACCAGAAAAACGATCAGAAAAATCAGTCCGAGGCCCTTCAGTCGGATATATCCCAGTGGATACACTACATGAAATCCCTGGACGACAAGAGCAGCAATGTGCAAAGCTATCCCTATGAAAAGGAGAAGCTGCTGCTTTCAAAAATCGCCCTTGGAGACAAGCATGAATCACAGAAAATATTAAATGAGATATTGGGATATGTGTTTTTCTCATCGGGGAATGATTTCGATATCATAAGAGCAAGAATCCTGGAATTGATCGTCTTGCTGTCGAGGGCAGCTGTGGAAGGCGGAGCCAATGTTGAGGAGATATTCGGTCTGAATTTCAGGTATCTGTCGGAGATCTATCAGCACAAGAGTGTTGAGGAGCTGACCTTCTGGCTTTCCAAAATAATGGCAAGGTTTACCGACTGTGTGTTCAACCTTGCGGACATCCGTCATAAGGATACGATTTACAAAGCCATTGACTACATTAAAAGAAATTATATTGAGCAGATTACCCTGGAAGATGTGGCCAACTACGTTTTTCTGAATCCGTCGTATTTCAGCAAAATTTTTAAAAACGAAATGAATTGCACCTTTGTCTCATATGTGAACAAGGTGCGGATTAACGCCAGCAAGAGCCTTTTGATGAATAATTCCATTCTGCTGTCGGATATTTCAACTCTGGTGGGGTTTGACGATCAGAGCTATTTTACAAAAGTCTTCAAAAAAGAAGTGGGTATAACTCCCGGTAAATTCAGGGCGACAAGGGGACAGGGCTGACGGCAGCCGTCACTCCGTGCCTGAAAATATTTCTGTTATCCCGCCGCTGTCCAGATCTTCGCCTATGAAGCATACGGCCGGTTCAATATCCGGAGCCGCCTGAATTATTTCATAGGTGCCGTCCACATAATTGAACTGCAGCAGGCCGTTCCCGCAGGGAACAAATCCTTTTGCCCTGAGAACCGTACCAAAGCCGCCATCCACAAATCTTGCCAGTATTTCCTCCAGAGCGCTTTGAGAATATGCAGTTTGGGGTACCAGTCCGAAAGCTGTAAAATTATGATTGCCATGACCGTGTTTGGGACGGATTTTTTTATCTGCCCTGATTGTGTTTGTCCTGGCGGCTGCTTCGGGTTTTGTTTTTTTCAGACGCACTCTTTTTATCTGAGGTTCCAGCAGCTTTAAAAAATCCTCTCTTTCCATGGAGTCCCATTCACCGGAGACAATAAACCCTCTGGGATTGATTCTCTGCAATTCCTCTATTATGTCAAACAGGACTGCCTCGGGCATATCCTTGATTTTGTTCAGCACCAGCATATCAGCGCAGTTTATCTGGTTTTCGAAAAAATAGGAGTACTTGCTTCTTTGCTTTAAAAATTTAAGGTAATCGATCACTGTCAGAGTTGAGTGCAGGGAAAGCCTTCCGCGGATTTCGGGATTTCTGAAGATATCCTCTATTTCACTCAGGACAAATATTCCGGAAGGTTCAACCAGAATCCTGTCCGGCTTAATGTCATCCGCAATACGTACGAGCGTATCCGTAAAATCTCCCTTCAGCGTACAGCAGATACAGCCGCTGGAGATTTCATATACGCTGAGGCCTTCGTGCTCAAGCATTTTGCCGTCTATTCCCACGGTGCCGAATTCATTTTCCAGGATGACCACTTTTTCGTTGTTTTCAATCAGTGCGGAGGCCAGGTGCTTTATAAGAGTTGTCTTTCCCGAGCCGAGAAAACCCGAGATCACATTGACTTTGATCATATTTATATCCTCATGCCGGTTGCAGGCGGGTACGTATTTGGAATTCAGAATTCAGAAGCCGGAAATCAGAATTCAGAATGAAGGGCGGGCGGCTTTATGCCGCCCGGAATTTAAAGGCTTCATTCTCTCTCCTGAATCCTGACTTCTGGATTCTTACTTCTACAGGTCGTACTTCTTTGGATCCAGCTTGCCTGATTCGTCGTTTTCAAGCATTTCTGCCGTGAATTTTTCCACATCGTCGGGTATCGCTTCGATCTGTCTCTGCATTGTGGGGAGCCATTCGCGTTCCCTGTCGCTGATGGAGACCTTGTTTTCAGCAATAGCCTTGGTGAGTATGTCGATTGCGGCAACTGCTGCGGCCTTTGAACGCTCGAAGGGAGTGTTGTATTTGATTATTTCCTTTGAAATTTCGATTGCAACGTCAGGCCTTAAGACATAAGCCTGGGGATCGTACTGGCTGTCGGATTCGCATAGCCAGTCTCTGAGCAGCAGGGCATTTTGTTTTCCTGTCTCAGCAGCTTTGTTCATCAGTCTGCAGTCATATGCAAGCTGTTCAACCGACACGGTGGGAGCCATTCCGCCCAGAAGCTTGATATTCTGTACGGATTCATTGCTCCAGAGGTCTGCCACGCATGCAGCTATATTTCCTATAGGGCTCAGGTGGGCGCAGGCGCTGGACTTTCCTTCCATTGATATTGGTGTTCCGGTGATGGCCTTGATGTACAAGCCTTCATATCCGCAGTCCTTGTGAGGTCCTACCGCGCCTTCTTCAATGGCTACAAGGCTTCTTACCGAAGAAATTACACGTACGACGGAGGCAAATATCTTAGGAACAAAGCCTCTGTCCGCCAGAACCATTACCGTGTTTGCAAATCCGCAGGCCGAGTCGCCGGCGGCAATTGTTCCGGTTCTGTCGGCAATTGTCTTGATCTCTTTCCAGAGCTTTGACATATCCATGGCGCCAAGTACTCCCAGTGAAAACAGCGATTTGTCTATTTCACAGAACATCATGGCGTCGTCGTGCATGTCCTTTCCGCCTATGGATTCAATGGCCAGCAGGTCTGCCCCGGCCTTTGCACAGCCTTCAAAGGTTTCCATTATGGAATCCCAGTGGCTTCCGTTCCACATGTGAGGGGAGTTCTTGTCCTCTCTGATATCAACGGGGGTTATTCTCATGGCACTCTTTAAACCATGCTTTGCTTCGTACTCATACATAATATCTCTTACAGTCTTGGTTATTTCAACGCCCCATTTCGGATTGTAGGTCGTGGGAGGAAGCAGCTCCACTTCAACCACTATTCCGGGAACATACAATTCCTTGGCCCTCTTTAAGGCATCCTCGATCATGCCCTTGTATTCCTTGATGACTTCAGGCATGCTTTCCTTGTTGATGATCATGGTGGGGAGAGTGAAGTTCAACTCGGGATAAATCTTGCCGCCGCCTATTTCCAGTCCGTTTTTACATACAACAGGTTTTTTTGAAACGCCATAAATAAAATCATTGGTATTTTCATAAGCCAATTTGTTAAATATCATATCACCAAACTCCTTTTGTTTTGAAATTAATTAAATTATAGATTCAATGGTGAATTAATTCTTGAAAATTTTTGTTTTTTTTAGAACAATTTTAGTAATCCTATAAAATAAATAATAATTATAAGTTCTATAGGATTACTAATATAATAATTTTGAAAAATAAACTCAAAAATTTTATATAATATAATAAATAATTCCTACATAATGGCGGAGATTTTGATATCATTTAGATTAGTTAATGAAGCAAGCGCTTTTTTGAAAGCTTTATTGGTTGAAGTTTTAGGTTCAAGGAGGTACGGTCAGTATGTTAAAGCTGAAAATAATAGCCTGTGATGTTTTAAATAGAGAAATATCATATCTGGCAAGCCAGTCAAAGCACTATGTGGATATAACTTTTATGCATCAGGGGCTGCACGATACTCCGGAAAAACTGAGAGAGCTGGTTCAGGCCGAGGTGGACAGGGCCAACGGCGAGTTTCCGTATAACTACTATAATACATGTCCCAAATACGATTATATTATTTTGGGCTATGGCCTGTGCAGCAACGGTACGGTGGGAATAGTGAGCAAATACATTCCGCTGGTAATACCCAGGGCCCACGACTGTGTGACGCTGCTTCTGGGTTCCAAGGAGAAATATAAAAGCAATTTTGAAAAATATCCGGGCACCTACTGGTTTTCCACCGGATGGATCGAGAGAGGCTGGCAGCCCAGTGAGATCAAGTATAACGCATTGCTGAAGGACTACACCGAGAGATACGATGAAGACAATGCCGAATATCTCATGGAAATGGAGCAGAACTGGATGAAGGAATATAAAAATGCCGGTTTTGTTTCCTGGGACAGTCTCCCGAACAGTGATTATTACAGGGAATTTACCAGAAATTCGGCGGACTTTTTCAAATGGGACTTCCTTGAACTGGAGGGCAGCGAGAGCCTGCTGAAGAATATTATAAACGGGGAATTCAATGAAAACGAGGTGCTGATAGTCCCGCCCGGCACAGGAGCAAAAGCTTCATATGATGACGGAATAATAAAAGCTGAGTGAATCCCGTGCAACAATGCTGATATACAAAATGGATGATATGCAAAAAGGTAATATGCGAGAAAGTAATGTGTAGAAAAGCTATATGTAAAAAATTATATATAAATCAATATAAAATGTACGAGTGAGGTAAAAACAATGCTGAATGATCTGTTAAGTAAAATAAGTCCTCTTGACGCCGCGGCAATGGAGGCGGCCCAAAAGCGTCTCGACGGCCTGACAAAGCCACTGGGCAGCCTGGGAAAGCTTGAAAAAATAATAGTCCGGCTTGCGGGGATAGGAGGCACAGCCGCCCCGAAGGCTGATAAAAAGGCGGTCGTGGTAATGTGCGCAGACAACGGAGTGGTGGAGGAAGGAGTCAGCTCCTGCCCCAAGGAAGTCACTGCGACGGTGACCCGGAATTTCACCCGGGGCATAACAGGAATAAATGTATTTTCAAGACTCACAAATTCAAAATTGGTAATAGTGGATATAGGTGTTGACGCACGGCTTCCTTATAATGTTATATTAAACAGAAAGATCAGAAACGGCACCGCAAATATGGCAAAAGGCCCTGCAATGGCCTATGAGGAGGCTGTCAAAGCAATACTCACAGGGGTGGATATTGTCAGGGACCTGAAGGCCGAAGGCGTGAACCTGCTGGGCACGGGCGAAATGGGGATAGGAAATACCTCCACAAGCAGCGCGGTCTCAACAGTTCTCACCGGAACGCAGGCGGATACAATGGTGGGCGTGGGTTCAGGCCTGTCTTCCGCCGCTTATGTAAATAAGATCAATGTAATAAAAAAAGCCATTGAAATAAACAGGCCGGACCCGGAGGATGCCGTCGATGTGCTTGCAAAGGTTGGAGGCCTGGATATTGCGGGACTTACGGGCTGTTTCCTGGGAGCGGCCATTTACCGCATTCCCATCGTGATCGACGGGTTTATTTCAGCAACGGCCGCCCTGGCTGCCACCCGGCTGCACTCCGGAACCAGGGAGTTCATGATCCCCTCCCACGGCTCGGCGGAGCCTGGAAACGCCTCGGTAATGAAAGCTCTCGATATGGAGCCCATGCTCAACCTGGATATGAGGCTGGGAGAGGGGACAGGCGCCGCTCTGGGCTATCAGGTCATCGATGCCGCAATAGCGGCCTATACGCAGATGGGGACCTTTGATGACGCTGAAATCGAGCAATATGTACCTCAGGAGGATAAATAGATGCATAAGGTCATAGTAAAAAATAACGGTCAGATAAATGAATTGACGGCGTCAGACGGCCAGAACCTGCTGGAGCTGTTCAGAAAATCGGATATTTCAATAAATACGCCCTGCAACGGAAACGGCACTTGCGGCAAGTGCAAGGTCAGAATACTGTCGGGCCATTTGCCGGAGGCCTCGGGAAACGAGATTAAAGTACTGGGGCCGGAGGCCATAAAGCAGGGCTTCAGGCTTTCCTGCGGTTACGGCGTCGTATCCGGTATGGAAATAATGCTGGAGGGCGGCAGCATCCAGGCGCAGATAGTAACCGAGGGCAGGCAGAGGGAAATAGCGCTTTCTCCCATAGTTACCAGAGAAAATGCAACGCTTGGGAAACCGGACCTGACATCTCAGACCGGGGACTATGAAAGAATTCTGGGTGACGGACCGGAGGCGGAGGTTCCTGATATGGAGCTGATAAGAGGGCTTCCGGAGCTGCTCAGGCAGAATGATTTTAATATTTCACTGGTGAAGTCAGGCAGCCGGCTGCTGGGCGTAGAAGCGGGCACTGCCGGAAAAGGCCTCTACGGAGTGGCTGTGGATATAGGCACTACCACTATTGCGGCCTATCTGCTGGACTTGACCACGGGAAAAAGGATTTCGGTAAATTCCTCGTTAAATCCCCAGAAGGTATATGGGGCCGACGTTATTTCCAGGATAAAGCACACCCTTGAAAATGAAGAGGGGCTTGCCGAAATGCAGTCTCTTATAATATCCGAAATAAATAAATGTATCGGAGCAATGTGCGGGGAGGCGGGAATTTCCAGCGAAAGCATATATGCAGTCACCTTCGTGGGAAACACCACAATGATGCACCTTCTTCTTAGGGTAACCGCGAAAAATATTGCGGCCGCCCCTTTTATCCCGGCTGTGACGTCAATGCTGAAGCTGAAAGCAAGCCAGCTGGGCATAGATATAAATAAAGCCGGAATTGCATGCGTGCTCCCCTGCGTATCGGCATATATCGGGGCGGACACGGTGGGAGCCGTACTTTCCACCGGTATACATGAGCAGGAGGAAATGTCTCTGCTTATTGATATAGGTACAAACGGAGAAATCGTGCTTGGCAGCAGGAATAGCATGTATGCCTGTTCTTCGGCTGCTGGGCCGGCTTTTGAGGGCGCAAACATCAGAAACGGCATGGGGAGCGTAAAAGGCGCCATAAACAGTATTTCTCTGAAATCAGGCGTTGAATTTACGACCATTGGAAATGCAAGCCCCGCGGGAATATGCGGAACGGGCATAGTGGACGGTATAGCCCAGCTGCTTGAAGCCGGCCTCATAGATGAAACGGGCAGAATAGATGACGAATGGGAGCCTGCGTCTGAGGAACAGTCCAAATTGGCCGGGAATTTAACCGATATAAACGGAATGAACGCATTTGTCATAGACGGCGACATTGCCATTACCCAGAAGGACGTCCGGGAGCTGCAAAATGCGAAAGCGGCAATCGCCGCCGGGATAAACGTCCTGGTAAGGCAGGCGGGAATAAGCTTTGATGATATAAAAAACGTTTATCTTGCGGGAGGCTTCGGAACATATATAAATATTGACAATGCTCTGAAGATAGGCCTGATTCCGGAACAGCTGAAAGGAAAGATACAGTCGGTGGGAAATGCTGCGGGACAGGGAGCTA
This sequence comes from Bacillota bacterium, assembly GCA_023397905.1. GTDB lineage: Bacteria > Bacillota > Clostridia > Acetivibrionales > DSM-1351 > Ruminiclostridium. The sequence goes on from JAEWSZ010000051.1 coordinate 11,208, forward strand.
TAGAAAGCCTGATATCATTGGATTCGCTGTCCCAGGCGGTGATGATAAGCAAAAAAATAAAGTATATCGAGCTTTCGAGCTCAAAGGATTTCAATGATTTCTTTATAGACTGTATGATGTTCGAGTAGGATATTTTTATAAGGAATACTGTTTACCGGCATATATCCGGGCAGGCCCAAGCGCTTGCCCGGATTTTTACGCATTTTTAAGGCGTTTTGTGATTATTTTATAAGTGATGGGACAATTCATATTATTTTCTGCAAAAGCAGGGAAATTATAACAAATCGTCACCTGATGTAATGAAATAACTCTTTTCAGGATATACTCCTCAATTTAAAATATCAGACATATTAAAGCTTTTAAATATAAAAGCGGAACATGGAGGAGAATATATGAAAAGAATCAAAAAGCTAGGGGTACTTTGCCTGGCGCTTCTGGTGGTCTTGAGTTCCATTGGCGCGCTGCCCGGCGGAAACACTGCCCAGGCTGCGTCGGCGGCGGTCCCGGAATTCACCGGCTTCGTCAAGGGAAATGCCGGCGCCAGTCCATATATGGGCTGGAGCAGCTACAGCATGCAGTGTTATGAAAACGGACAGCTATGGGTTTCGGAGGAAAAGATCAGGCAGATGTCGGATGCCATGCATGAGAAGCTTCAAGCTCATGGCTACAAGTATATAAACATCGACGCGGGCTGGAACGGCGGCACCGATGAATACGGAAGGCCGGTTCCAAATGAGGATAGATATCCCGGCGGTTTTAAAAATCTGATAGATTATGTCCACAACAACGGACAGAAAATAGGAATTTATGTTATTCCGGGAGTTTCAAAGGAAGCCATAGACGGCAACCTTCCTATATACGGAACAGATTATCACATGCAGGACATAGTTGCCAGGGATGAAAACGGGCAGCTGATGGGAATTGACTACTGGGGATTTACATACAAGATAGATTTTACCAAGGACGGCGCTCTGCAGTACATACAGTCCGTTGCCGACCTGTTCCACCAATGGGGCATTGATTTTGTGAAGCTGGATAGTGTGAGCCCCGGGTCCGCCCTGGGCAATTCCAAGGATGCAAGGGGCAATGTGTGGGCATGGGGATATGCCCTTTCCAAATATAATATATGGCTTGAGATTTCCTGGGCGGTGGAACACGCATATGCGGACCAGTGGAAGCAGTGGGCCAACGGCTGGAGAGTCGAACACGACGTGGAGTCATACAATTCCGAGATAGGTATGGTCCAGTGGGCCAATATAGCAAGGCTGTTTCCAAAGGCCGAGCTGTGGTGGAGAGACGCGGGTCCCGGGGGATGGAACGACTTTGATTCTCTTGATGTGGGCAACGGGTCCATGGACGGCCTCACCAGGGATGAACGCCAGACTGCCGCCACTCTGTGGGCCGTATCCTGCGCGCAGTTCTTTATTGGGGATGACATATCCAGACTGGACAGCTACGGGCTTTCGCTCCTGACAAACGACGAGGTCATCGCCGTAAACCAGGGGGGGCATCCCGCACATCCCGTGTCAACGGCCGCTGAACAGCAGGTCTGGTATTCCAACAATGGGGACGGCACATTTAATGTGGCGGTCTACAATCTTGGAACGAAGGCCGCAACCGTGGATGTCAACTGGAGCGACATCGGACTTAACGGAATAGCTTCCGTACGTGACCTGTGGAGTCACAGGGAATTGGGTTCCTTTTCCGGCGGAATAAAGGGCATCGAACTGGATCCCCATGCTTCCCGCCTGTTTAAAGTGACTGCTGCCTCCGGTACGTCGTCGGCAAACGATGACGACAGCAATGCGGTATACACCGGAAGCTGGACTCGCAACGGAGGAGAAGAGGTCCCGGCGGATTCGCAGAGTATAAATGTGAAGATAATTGACACAGGCGCCTCACCCATAGTCGGGAAAACAGGCACTAGCGTTACCCTGAACGATACCGACAGCAGTATTGCTTACGTGGGCAACTGGGGCTATTCAAATAACAGGTCCTTTAATGACTACAATAAGGACGTCCACTATACGGACCATGCCGGTGATTATTTTGAGTACGGCTTTAACGGCACGGGCATAGATTTTATTACCGAAATGGACAAGGGCCAGGGAGATGTGGACATTTATCTGGATAACTCCACAACTCCCCAGGCAATAAGCACATACATAGACCAGTCAAATGTGCCCCGGCAGACGGTATACAGCGTTTCGGGCCTTACGGACGGACCTCATACCTTAAAGGCCGTCAACAAATCGGCGGGTAAATATATGCTGCTGGATGCGCTGAAAGTCTATGGGAACACCTTTGTCACCCAGGACACTTTCGACTATGACGGACAAAATGACGTAGCCGTAACGCCTGTCTACGGACCCGGTTCAGTGACGGGCATCAGAAACGGTTCCGCGGATCTGACGGCCAATGTGGACTACACTGTCACCGGCAGTGCCATAGCCATAAGCGGCAGTTACCTGTCCAGGCTGCAGGACGGCAAAAACCGGCTCACCTTCCTGTTTGAAGGAGGGTCCACCCAGACAGTTACGGTAATTGTGCCGGCAGCCGCTCAACCGCCTGAGGGCGCGGGCAGCAGATATATTATGGTCAATGACAACGATCCGGCCATCAGGTACACCGGAAAGTGGGGCGGCGGAGGCCGTAACGCCGACTGGAAGGACTACATGAATGATGCACACTACGGCGAGACCGAGAACGGAAAGCAGCCGTACCTGGAATACTCCTTTACCGGAACGGGAATAGCCTACTATTGCGAGCTTGACCCCAACCAGGGCTATATAAAATTTTACATAGACGGGAAAGAAGCGGGAAGAGGCTATTCAGGGTGCACCGGCAGCGACAAGCAGCCTTCGGCCATGATCTGGCAGTCGGGAAAACTGGATCAGGGCACTCATACCTTCATGGCGGTTAAAGATGACGGAAGCAGCTTCATGCTGTTTGATGCTTTGAGAATAGAAGTTCCCAGCCTGGTAAGCCCGGATGCGGCAAGCTTTGATAAAAATCCCTCCGAGCAGTCCGAACTGCATGCTTTCATCACCGGAAACCTCACCTATTTCAAAGGGATTTCAAACGGAAAATCGGAACTGATTCAGGGGACGGACTATACGGTTTCGGGCACGGCAGTTACAATAAGCAGGGAATACCTGGCAAAGCAGCCGGTCGGAGATCTGAAGCTGGCTTTCAATTACAACGGAGACTTCCGGAGCGATGTACATGCCACCACCATAGACGGGGATTCATTCTCATATACCTTCAAGGGTACGGGAATAAAGCTGGTGGGACCTGCAGGCCCCAAGCTGGGAGAATTTGAGGTTTATGTGGACGGACAGCTGAAGCAGACTGTAAATGCAAACAGCAGTCAAAGACTGATAAATCAGCCGCTATTTGAGCTGGCCGGTTTGAGTGACGATTACCATACTATTACGGGAATAAAAAAATCCGGCGAATATATGCTGGTGGATCAATTTGTGTATACCATGGGGACGCCGTCCACACCGCCGGGGGATGGAACAAACCCGCCTTCTTCCGGAGGCGGCGGGCCGTCAGTTCCGCCAACCGGCGCTGAAACCGTGAAGGGAAGTATTTCCGGGGTGACTTCGACTGTCACGGTAACCCGCACTACTCAGGCCGACGGAACCAAAAAGGACCGGATAGAGCTGATACCGGATGAAATTGAAAAGGCTGTTGAGGAATTGATAAAAGCGGGCGCCGGCTCATTGACAATCACGATCCCGGATACGGGAAATGAGGTGGCCCGGACGGAGGTCACTATAACGGAGGAAGCGGCCAAACTCATTGCAGACGGAAAGCTTGAACTGATTATAAATACCGCGGGCGCCGCTGTGCAGATTCCCGCTGCTTCCCTGGGAGGGATAACCGGGGACATAGTGTTCAACATTATTCCGGTCAAAGCTCCGGCGGCGCGGAATGAAATAGCACAGCGCGCCGGCGGCACACCTGCCGTAATCGCGGCAGCAGGAGGGAACGGTGTAAAAGTGGCAGGACAGCCTGTTTCAATAGAAACCAATCTGCAGAACCGAGAGGTATCGCTTGTGCTGCCTGTGGACGCCGAATCCGCCGGCGCTTCGGGCCTGGGCGTTTACATTGAGCACAGTGACGGTACCAGGGAATACAGAGAGGGAGAGCTGACAGGATTCAACGGCGGAAAAGGCCTGTCCTTCAATGTAGACAGGTTCAGTACCTTTGCCGTAGTGAAATCAGAGGCTGCCACAGAACACAGGGCGTATATAAGCGGCTATGGAAACGGTTTGTTCAAGCCTGAGAACAAAGTAACAAGGGCGGAAATGGCAAGTATTCTTGCAAAGGCCCTGAATTTGCAGGAGAAAGCGGATATTTCAAAATACACCGATGTAAAAGCCGGATTCTGGGGCGCAGACGCCATAGCAAAGGTAGCCGGGTCGGGGCTTATGAACGGCTATAAGGACGGCACCTTTAAACCGGATCAGCCCATAACCCGTGCAGAAATGGCGGCAATTGCGGCAGCACTGGTAAAGAGCACCGAGGCCGCCGGGGCCGGCTTCAAGGATATTTCGAATAATTGGGCTGAAGCTGCCATATTGAAGGTGCAGGCTGCGGGAGTAATGGGCGGATATACGGGAGGAAATTTCCTGCCGGGAAATCCTCTGACCCGTGCCGAAGCAGTCACCGTTGTCAACAGGGTACTGGGAAGAGGTCCGCTGTACGGAATAACGGAAGCCGTATGGAAGGATGTACCGGATACACATTGGGCCGCGGGCGACATCAATGAGGCGTCGGTGGATCATTCATTTGAAATAAGAGAGCAGGGCGGAGAACAACTGGGTGAATAATTTCCGTCAGGCGGGATAAATCAGGAGTGCTGTAAAAATTTGATATTTTTGCAGCGCTCCTTTTCTGTTTTATGAACGGAGGCCGGAACAATGCTCATAGGGCCGTTCACCAAGGCGGTTTTCCGTTTTGGCAATGGTACGATTCTTAGGAATTGTACCATTTGGCATAAAACGTAACTTGCTTTTTGGAGGCACATGAAATATGCTCATAAGTAAAGATACGTGATACATTTATATTATGAGGAGAGACTGCTAATATGAATTTAAGCCGGTGCAATGTAAAAATTGTATTTTTAATGTGTCTTTTTCTTTTTCTGTTCTCTTTTATTGGACAGCCTGTATATGCAGAATCTCAGAATAAAACCATAGAAGTAAATTATTTTTATATTTCCGCTTGTCCGTCCTGCCGTGATGCCGAGGAATACCTTGCGGGAGTTTCCGACCGCTGCGCTCCCATCCTGAAATCAAAAAATACGGACCTGGTGATCAATAAGTACAATACGGCGGAAGATGAGAACCTGAACCTTCTTCAGTCATATCTCAAAAGATATGGCGTGCCCGAAAAGGAACAGGACATACCCATAGTCTTTTTCGGCAAAACGTATATTGCCGGTGAAAAAGCCATCAAAGCCAGGTTTGAAGAGGAATTGCTCAAGGCCGAGCCCGAAGAACCAGGTGTGGAAGAAAATGTTGAACCCGGCGTCAATGCGTCCTTTGAGCAGTTCAGCAGCCTGAGGGCTTTAAGCGCATTCATGGTGGGCTTTGCAAACGGCTTGACCCCCTGCTCTCTTTCCATGCTGCTGTTTTTTATTTCCCTGCTCATTGCCAGGGACGTCAATATTATAAAAATGGGCCTGCTGTATTGCGCGGGCAAGTTCATAACCTATCTGCTGCTGGGCACCCTCCTGTTTGAGACGCTGGGGAAAATCAATGTGGGGTGGCTGGGAGGCATTGTCAAAATATTGCTGTTGGTTGTAATTGCAGTTTTCATATGCCTGAACGCCATGGATTTCATTTCCTCCAGAAGCGAGCGCTATGACAGGATAAAACTGCAGCTGCCCGCCAGGCTCAGAGGCTTCAACCACAAATGGCTGAAAGCCGTATCCAATATTGACAGCCCCGGGACGCTGATGTGGGTGAGCCTGCTGCTGGGAGCGGTCACGTCCGTGGGGGAATTCCTGTGTACGGGCCAGATTTATCTGACTACAATCCTCTATGTTTTACACAGCCAGACTGAACTAAACGCCAGAGCCTTTTTGTATTTTATAGAATATAATCTGGCATTTATAACGCCGCTTGTGATAATAACTCTTGTCATATTCAAGGGCAGGGAATTGCTGGATGTATCGGAATTTATCCGGAAAAACATGCACTTCATTAAACTGATCAATATTATAATTTTCATATTGCTGGGTGTATTTCTGTTTTTCAACCTTTAATATTAAATGTGGAAAGTGAGGAATGGCAAATGCTTGTGAAAAACATTTCCTTTTTAAACGGCCGGAAAGAGGTAGTAAAGAGCTTCAAGCTGACCTCCGCACCCATCGGGGAACAGACGATCATCGCCAGGAGCATTGAATTTTTCAATGACCCGGAGCCCTGTTTCATTCACAGGAGCGCGGTGATAAAGCGCCTGATTGCGGAAATGGACGATTATTTTTATAATATATCTAAAACGGGTGTTTATGAAATACGATGCGCCGCTTTTAATGAGAAATTCAACGGTATGCTGAATTTCGGAAAGGACGTGGAAAGTCTTAGCTTTGAGTTGCTGGCCGACAGTTGAGGGAATTTTAAAATATTTCGATATATTTTTTATCTGTACCGGAGTAAAAAAATTTCATTTAATGAAGAGGTGGGAACTTTCTTGCTTATAAAAAAGGATTCTAACAAAAAAAAGATTTTCAGAGGTTTTCTCCTGTCCTATATCCTCATGCTGATTCTCCCTTTTGCCTTCGGAAGCTTTGTATACTACAAGGCTCTGGGGATTATCGAGAAGGATGCCAGGGATGCGAGAATTTTTATGCTCAAGCAAAGCAGCACCATTGTAGACAATTATTTAAAGGATTTGAACAGGACGGTAGTATCCATGTCTTTAAATTCAAATCTCAATACCTTGTTGTACATGAATCAGCCGGAGTACGGGTCTTCGGACGTTTATTACGTCAGCCTTGCCCAGAAGGAGATGAAGTCCTTCAACGCCTCCAGCACTTTTGCGTGCAATATCTACGTGTTTTTTAAAAAGAGCGATCTGGTCCTGTCAAAAACGGATGCCATTTTCGGCATAAAAGAATACTATGTCAGCAACCATTACAATATCCCCTATGACACATGGAATAAAAAGATACTGAATTCCGTGCATAAGATGGATATAAATACGGATAACACAATGATCGACCAGGCCATCTCCAATAATGAATTGAAATATCTCACCTATGTCCAGACCCTTCCGCTGAGCTCACCGGATAAAACCCAGGGAGCCATTGTAGCCCTGATCAGCGCAAATGATATAGACAAGCTGCTTATGGCGGTAGATGAATCCCGGACCGGGTACACATATATTCTGGACCCGGATGGAAAAATCGTAACGGGCTATTTAAACGGGCGGAAGGAATTCCCGGCCATTTCCATAGACCCGGACACCTCCAGCGGCTTTTTCTTCAAGAAAATAGACGGCGTGGACATGGCTGTTACCTATACAAAATCCCAGTTCAACAAGTGGACCTATGTTACGGTTCTGCCTAAAAAGGTTTTTCTGGACAAGGCAATTTACATTAAAAAAGTCATTTCAGCCATAGTTGTGGCAACACTGCTCATAGGGGTGGGAATATCCATTTACCTTACAAGAAGGAATATACGGCCCATACAGGAAACCATGCTGACCCTGCGGAAGATATTTAAAGGGGAGCTGGGCAACGGCAGAAATGAATATGAATTTTTGAAAAACGGCGTTACAAAGCTGATAAACAGCCATGAAGAGATGAAAAAGTATATGGAAAACCAGGAAATACTTATGAAATCCACATTTTTCAGCAGGCTCATCCATGGGGAAATAAACGACCAGAGAGAGATACAGATAATGTCGGAACACCTTGAACTGAACCTGACGGCTAAAAAATATGCCGCCGTTATAATTGCCCTGAACCGGTTTCCGGATCTGGTCAATAAGGAAGCCCTCATCGAGCAGGACATCAACAGGGCCATCATTGAAAATGTAATAAACAAACACATAGGCCATAACTGCTTTACACATATAATAGATGCCGACCAGATAGCGCTGATATTGAATTTTGATTCGGAGGATGACGAAGAATGCGAAGAACTTACAGTGACCATTCTGGAAAACGTCAAAAGGGAACTCCGGCAGATATTCAACATCAATGTAAATTTCGGGGTCGGAAACTTTTATGAAAAGCTTTCGGACATAAATCTGTCCTTCAGTGAAGCCAAAAATACCCTGAATACTTTTAATGAAGTCAATACGGAAAACTCAATACTGTGGTACAAGGACGCCAGGAAACAGACCACGGGATATTATTATCCGGTAGAGCTGGAGCTTCAGCTGATAAATATGGCAAAGTCGGGGAATAAAAACGATATCGACAGGGTCATGGACATCATATACAACGAAAATTTTGTTCCCCGCAGGCTGACAAATTACATGGAATACAATCTGTTCTTTGATATGAGGGGAACCATTATAAAAACCATCGGGGATATGGGTGGCAACCTGGATATTAAGGAGGTAATCACCAGCAATTACAGCTCCATGGATGTAAAAGACGTATTCCAGACCATGAAAACCGCATATTACAGTATATGCAACGAGGCGAAAAACAAGAAAAAGAGTCATAACAGCCAGCTCCTGGAGAAGCTGGTGGAGTATATCCAGTCAAATTACTTTTCCTCAGAGGTCAGCGCCTGCAACATAGCTGCCCGGTTCAACATATCGGAATCCTATTTCTCGCAGTTTTTCAAGGAACAGACGGGTGAAACCTTCAGCGATTATCTGGAAAAGATGCGGATAAGCCGGTCATGCCAGCTGCTGACGGAAAAAACAATGTCTGTGGAGGACACCGCCAGGATGGTGGGGTATAACAGCGCATATACATTCAGAAGGGCATTCAAGAGGGTGATGGGCGTCTTGCCCACGGAATACAGGGGTTGAGCCCAAGGGGATGATACGTTTTCTAATGAAATGTATCATCCCTGTTTTATTGTCTTATAATCAAAAATTCCCAATTATTGGATTTATAATTAATTGTCACATCAAAAAAAGAAGTGATTCTATCAATTTTTTACCGGCCGTTTTAAAATCACATTGTACTCGAAATAAATGTCAAAGCAAATATTCATAATTTAGGGAGGTCCTAAAATGGCAACATCAGATGCAATTCTGAAGAAAGAAGGGAAGACAGTCAGAACACCGGTTGCGGGAAGCAAATTGACAAAACGTATCAAGAAGCACTGGCAATTATACCTGCTGTTACTGCCGTCGCTTCTTTGCATTATAATATTCAAATACATTCCCATGTACGGAGTTCAGATCGCCTTCAGAAACTATCAGCCCGCAAAGGGTTTTATGGGAAGCCCCTGGGTGGGACTGAAATATTTTCAGGATTTTTTCAGTTCATACCAGTTTTCGCGCCTGCTGATAAATACTCTTGGGATCAGCATCTATTCACTGCTTGCGCTGCTGCCCATACCTGTAATACTGGCGCTGTCCCTGAATGAAACCAGATGGAAGTTCTTTAAAAAGACAGTTCAGACGGTGACATATGCGCCGTATTTTATATCCACAGTGGTACTGGTTTCCATAATATTTCAGTTTTTATCACCTTACGGTTTATTAAACAATCTTCTGGGATTGTTCGGGGTTCCGAAAATAGATCTCATGGCAAATCCCGCCCTGTTCAAGTCTCTTTACGTCTGGTCGGGAGTATGGCAGCAGGCAGGGTATTACGCGGTCATCTACCTGGCGGCGCTGGCCGGCATCAACAGCGAACTCTATGAAGCCGCATGGATAGACGGAGCCTCTACCTTTAAGAAAATAATCCATATAGATCTGCCGGGTATATTGCCCACCATAATAATTATTCTCATATTGAACACCGCTTCTATTTTAAATGTGGATTATCAGAAAATACTGCTCATGCAGAATCAGCTCAACATGGAGGCCTCCGACGTAATCTCCACATACGTGTACAGGATGGGCCTGGTTTCGGTGCAATACAGCTATTCATCGGCCATTGGACTGTTCAATTCGGTCATTTCGATGATTCTGTTCTACGGAGTGAACTATTTATCCAGAAAATATTCGGAAACCAGCTTGTGGTAAAAGGAGGAAAAACAAATGGCAAAGGGCAGTCAGATTTTATCCCGCAGTGATAAGGTATTTCATTTTTTCAATAATTTATTTTTAATAATATGTTTTATAATAGTGTTTTTTCCGTTGATGAATATAGTGGCGCAGTCTTTCAGCTCCCCGGCAAGCGTAGTATCAGGAAAGGTGCTTTTCCTGCCGGTCGATCCGTCTCTGGTAGGCTATAAAAATATTATAAATGACAGAGAACTGCTGTCCGGATTTTTCAATTCCATCATATACACTGTTCTGGGAACGGTGATCAGCGTGGCATTTACGGTTACGGGCGCCTATCCGCTTGCAAGAAAATCCTTTGTGGGCAAAAAGTTCTTTACCTGGATTTTCACATTTACAATGATTTTCAACGGAGGACTGATACCCACTTACCTGCTGGTCAGAGACATGAAAATGCTGGACACCATATGGGCCATGGTGCTGCCGAATGCAGTGGCCGTGTGGAACCTTTTTATAGCAAGGGCCTTTTTTGAAAACACAATTCCAGAAGATCTGTATGAAGCGGCCGAATTGGACGGCTGTAATGATTTCAAAATTTTCACGAAGATTGTAATTCCGCTTTCAAAACCAATTCTGGCGGTCCTGGTGCTGTTTTATGCAATAGGCATCTGGAACAATTATTTTGACGGTTTGATATATCTTTCGAAATCCGTAAGGTTCCCGCTGCAGCTTGTCCTCAGAAACGTGCTTATAAAATCCCAGATGCAGACCATACTGCAGGCCAGCTCGGGACAGGACCAGAGTGAGATCATGGCCCTGACGGAAGTTATGAAATATTCGGTCATCGTATTTGCAAGCTTGCCGGTAATGCTGCTTTATCCCTTTATCCAGAAGTATTTTGTAAAGGGGATCATGATTGGTTCCGTAAAGGGGTAAAGTATTCAATATATCATCAGAACCGGCGGCTCAAGCGCCGGCGCTATTCAAGTAAGGAGGTGATAATTTGAATGTCGTCCGGGAATGTGATTGCCGGATGAGCAAAGCGGTATAAGTTTTTATTTCAAATCAATATTAAAATTAGGAGGAAAACGTATGAAAAGAAAGTTAGCATTTATGCTCTGCTGTGTTTTAAGTGTATCAACTCTTCTGGCGGCCTGCGGAAGCGGCTCGCAGAGTGCGGAATCCACCACGTCCTCGAGTTCCGTTTCAGCAAGTGCGGATACAGGATTGGCGGAGCCGGGACAATTTCCGCTTGTAAAGGAAAAGACAACCATAAAAGCCCTGATCGGCTGGGGAACTCAGACCGACATCAATAAAAACTGGAATACCCAGGATTATGAGGAGAAGACCAATGTCCACGTGGAGTGGCAGGTGGCTTCAGCCGGTGATTTCAGAGAAAAGCGCGCGCTGGTCATAGCCAGCGGAGATCTGCCGGACGTATTTATCAACGGCTACAACGATTTCACAGCCGCCGATGAAATGCAATACGGCAGCCAGGGAAGCATTATCCCCTTAAACGACATAATTGATAAAAACAGCCTTTACCTAAAGAAGATTTTTGATGAAAACCCATTGTACAGAAAAATAGCAACCTCTCCTGACGGAAACATATACTCAATGCCGACATTTTCCGTCTGCTACCACTGTGACTATTCACAGAAAATGTGGGTCAACACATCATGGCTCAAAAAGTTGAATCTGAGCATGCCTACAACTACAGACGAATTTGAAAAAATGCTCATAGCATTTAAGGAACAGGATCCCAACGGAAACGGCAAGGCCGATGAAATGCCTTTGATGACCACAACGGACGGGTGGCATTACCAGCTGGAAGGCTTCCTCATGAACGCATTCATACTGTGTGATGCAGATACGCACCTTGCCTTGAATAACGGCACCATTGAGATGACAGCAACAAAACCTGAATTCAGAGAAGGTTTAAAATATTTGAATAAATTGTATGAAGAAAAGCTCATCCCGCCCCAGGCCTTCACCACAAATGCAACTTCAATGCAAAAACTGAACGAAAGCGGAGATGTTGAGGTTGTGGGAGCTATCCCCGGCGGAGCAAATTATATATTTGCAGGCGGACCGGCTGTATCGGACAGGTGGAGGGATTACGACATATTGCCACCTATAGCCGGACCCAGCGGTTTTAAATCGGCTCCAAACTATTCCGCAACCAGGGATATCATAACAGGAGATGTGGCAATATCAAGCGCCGCAAAGGATCCTGCCCTGATTATGAGATGGATAGACTGGATGTACAGCGAAGAGGGAACCCTGTGGCATGATACCAACGGCGGCAGGGAAGGCGTGGAATACAGAAAGGCCAATGCAGATGAGGTTGGTCTGGACGGAGCTCCTGCAAAATGGACTTCGCTGAAAGTCAGAAAGGCCGAAGACAATGTGGTTTGGGAGCAGTTCTTCCCCAGCAACATGACCAAGGAATTCAGAGCAGGCTGGAAATCACCTAAGGAATGGAATGTTCCCAATGATTCGCAGGCTCCTGAAGTACAGCTGTTCCAAGGTACAAGGGCGTATGAAGAGGTAGCTCCGAAGAACGAGCAGTCTCTGCCCAACCTGTTTGTAACAAGTGACAAGATATCCGATTATACCCGTATAAAGACCGGTATCGACGACTATATCAAGGAATCGGTGGTTAAGTTCATTACAGGCAATCTGGATATTGACAAGGATTGGGACAGCTATGTCTCAAAAATGAAGAACATAGGCCTGGACGATTATCTGAAAATGTCCCAGGAAGCATATGATGCAAAATTCAAATAATAATTGAGGCAGCAGACAGGTAACAGAAATGCTTCTCCGCTTTTAAGGAATATTAAACGCAATCTTCTTGAAATGGGATTGAGAACATAATAGACCGGTAAAGCGGAGGGGCATTTTGCATTTTTTAAAATAAAACAAAAGTTAGTTTTACACAAAATGATATTAGTAATTTACATTTAATTTTATGGAAAAATTCATTAAATTAAAATATGTATGAGAATAAGTAATGCATAAGCAGGTAATGCGCCCAGGTAAGAAATGCATAAGTAAAACAGGTATTATGAATCCGGAATCAAATAATGGAAATAGAAAAAGATATGAAAAAGAGAGGTTTATTATGAAAAATGACAGGAATTTGACACTCTGGTACAAACAGCCTGCCGCCGGGTGGACGCAGGCACTGCCACTGGGCAACGGACATATGGGCGCCATGGTCCACGGAGGGACGGATATTGAAAGGATAGAGCTTACGGAGAATACCTGCTATTCGGGAGAAGCTTCGGAGCATAACAATCAGGAAGGAGCCGCCGCAGTGGTGCCTGAAATCAGAAAAGCACTGTTCCGGCATGATTACAAAACAGCCAATGAGCTCTGTGAAAAAATAATCGGCAGAAGGCTGAATTACGGCACAAACCTGCCATTCGGAAACCTGCTGCTGGATTTCGGAAGCCCGGCCGGAGAGGTTTCCGGATATGTAAGGGAGCTGCAGCTGGAAAATGCGCTGTCGGTTGTCAGCTATAAAAAGGCTGATGTGGAATATACAAGGGAATTATTCATATCGCATCCTTTGAAGGCGGCCGTAATGCGCCTGTCCTGCAGTCAGCCGGGAAAGCTTGCTTTCAAGGCTTCAATAGACGGCGGGGACAATCCGCATTCGCTCAGGACTGAAAACGGCGATATGGTGCTGGAGGGAAAGGCATACGAAGACACCCATTCCGACGGCAGAACGGGAGTGGCTATCCACGGGCGCCTGCGGGTAATAGCGGAAAAGGGTACCGTAACTGCCGGAGACAATGGGATATGCGTTGCGGAAGCCGATAGCGCCGTTGTAATTCTGTCCATTGGAACGGACTTTGTGCAAAAGGATGTAAGCGGCATATGCAAAGCCAGGGTGGACGCCGCCTCAAAAATTCCTTATGAGGCACTGAAGGAAGAGCATATAAAGGATCATAAAAGCCTGTTTGAAAGAGTGGAGTTTGAGCTGGACGGAGGTTCCGGGGAGTATGAGCCCGCGGCGGAAGCCATGCCCACCGATGAAAGGCTGGAAAGAGTAAAAAAAGGCGGAGAGGATCCTGCTTTGATGGCTCTCATGTTCCAGTACGGACGTTACCTGCTCATGTCCAGCTCCAGGGAAGACTCGCCGCTGCCGGCCCATCTGCAGGGAATATGGAATGACAATGTGGCAAGCCGTATGGGCTGGACCTGTGACATGCATCTGGATGTGAATACGGAGATGAACTACTGGCCCTCCGAGGTGACCAACCTGTCCGAATGCACCGCTCCGCTGTTCAGATGGATAGAAGAAAGGCTTGTGCCGTCGGGCCGCAGGACCGCAGCCGTGACATACGGCCTGGAGGGCTGGACCGCCCACGTGGTGTCAAATGCGTGGGGATATTCGGCGCCGGGCTGGGCCACCTCATGGGGTATCAATGTCACGGGAGGACTGTGGGTGGCAACTCACCTCTGGGAGCACTACCTTTTCACAGAGGATAAGGAATTCCTGAAAAACAGCCTGTATCCGGTTTACAGGGAAGCTCTGAAATTCTTTTTGAAGTATATACAAAAGGACCCGGAAAGCGGGTATTATCTGTCGGGACCTTCAATGTCGCCCGAAAATTCTTTTATGCACGACTGGAACGAGGGAGCGGAAGCGTCAAACTCCATGGGAACCGTATGCGATACGCTGATGATCCGCGAGCTGTTCACTTCATTTATAAAGGCGTGTGAAATACTGGAAATAGACGATGAACTGCTGGGCGAGACCAGAGAAAAGCTCGGAAAGCTGCCTCCCTTTAAAATAGGAAGCTCGGGACAGCTGCAGGAATGGTTTTATGATTTTGACGAGCCGGATCCCCATCACCGGCATACTTCACACCTGCTGTCGGTATACCCATATTGCCAGATAAGCCCTGAAACCACGCCGGAACTGGCGCAGGCGGCAAAGGTCACCATCAGAAAGCGCACCACTCCCGATTGGAGATGGGAAGACACCGGCTGGGCAAGGGCGCTATTAATACTCTATACCGCCAGACTTCTGGAGCCTGAGGAGACCTACAGACATATTCTGGCCTTCCAGCGGGGGCTCACCAACAACAACCTGCTTTCCTTCTGCCCTCCCGGAGCCGGAGCTGTGACAAATGTCTATGAGATGGACGGAACTACGGGGCTTTGCAGCGGTATAGCAGAGCTGTTGCTCCAGAGCCACAGTGAGGCCGTAAGCATACTTCCGGCGCTGCCTGAGAAGTGGAAGACAGGCCATGTGAAAGGGCTCAGGGCCAGAGGGGGCTATGAGGTAGGCATTCAATGGAAGGACGGGGAGCTTGTGAATGTGGAACTGAAGGCTGAAAAAGACGGCATCTGTACAATAAAATACAAGGGCAGAAAAATAAACATACCCGTGGTCAAGGGTGAACGGTATATACTGGACAAGAACTTTAAGGTCTTGACAAAATAGCCGGATAAGAAACAATTAAAGTATCCTTTACGTCATACCCGGCTCACGGTATGTGCGGGGATTAACAGACTTAAATTTTTTGTGGGCCGGAAAGGCTAATGGTACTTATTATGGCAGTGCTTGAAACATATGAATGGTGCGATTTCTGGTGGGAAAAAACAGACGGGGACGGCAAGCCCAGGGTTCTGCTGATAGGCGATTCCATAACCAGGGCATACCGCCCGAAAGTACAGGAACTCCTGAAGGATACGGCTTACGTGGATATGCTTGCGACCTCAAAGGCTGTCGACAATCCGTCCCTCATACACGAGATAGGATATATACTGAAGCACGAAAATTTTAAATATAAGGCCATACATTTCAATAACGGTCTGCATGGGCCGCACATGTCCGCCGGGGAATACCGGGAGGGCATGGAGGCGGTTATCCGCTTCATTTCGGAAAACTGCGGTCAGGCGCAAATAATACTGACTTTGTCCACTCCTGTCACTGTTGAGGGAAAAAGGGATGTGCCGGATACCGGGCTGAACCGGAAGGTTACGGACAGAAACAATGCCGTAAGCTCACTGGCAAAAAAGTATGGCCTGGCCGTAGACGACCTGTACACGCCAATGTTTGGAGTGAGCGGATACAGGGTTGACGACGGCCTGCATTACAATGCTGAGGGTGAGAGGGCCCAGGCGGAAATAGTGGCGAAAAAACTCATGGAGTTCCTTTCCTGAGTATGGACCAAACGAGCCGGGCAGAATTCTGCCGGTGAATTCAAAAAAATTGTGCGCAGGCGGAAATGAAACGGCTGCCGTAAATCAATACAGCACAATTGCCAACCCGGAAACGGGCAGGAGATATTGAAACGGAAGCCGGAAAAAGGCGTTGTTTCCGGGAAAAAGACCAGGTATAGGCCAGGCTCCCCTGCCAGTTGACAAATTAAGGGAGCTATGTTTTTATATCAATATTAGCTTATGAAAATTATTATCGGCTGAATTTCAAGCATAATAATTTTTATATTATACAACCTACAAAATGAACAAAGGAGCACAGTATGAACGATATACAAACAGACAGAATGCTGCAGAAGCTGGTCAGGTATGAAAGAACCCTGGAGCCGCTTGTTTTTACCGATATTGCCCAGGTTGGGGTAAAACGCTATGAAACTTCCAGGCAGTTTCACCGGATACCTCAGGACGACAGCCTTTTTACGGACACGGGCAAGGGCGATACCTGGGGCGGCGAGGGAGTGTACTGCTGGTTTAAGGGAAAAGCCGTAATACCTGAGGAATACAAAGGCCAAAATGTTTATATAAAGCCGGAAGTGGGAGGCTATGAAGCTTTGCTGTGGATAAACGGCATTCCTTCCGGAACCTTTGCCACCAAAATAGTACAGACCGGCCATGGAAACCATTACTGCGACCTGCTGGTAAAAGGGGACCAGTGGCAGGACACGGCGGATGTGGCCATCGAATTTTATGCGGGGCATTATATCATAGGAACCCAGCCCTTTGAAACCATACCAAAAACCGATTTCCGATATACCTTCAACGGTATATGGCTGTGTGTAAAGAATCAGGATATCGCGGATTTCATATTTGATTTGCGCACGCTGAATCAAATGGTGGAAAGCCTGGATACTCTGAGCTTCAGGCGGGCCGATATCATCAGGTGCCTGACCGAGGTACACAAAACGGTATACTATGCCGTTGAGGATACTGCCGAAAATGTATGGCGCCAGGCTCTTGCAAAGGCAAGGGAAATAATGAAGCCTCTGCTGGAGGCAAAAAATTCCCAGTCGGCGCCTTTTGCAGGGCTTGTGGGGCATTCGCACATGGACACTGCGTGGCTCTGGCACATTCCTGAAACCGTAAAGAAATGCGCAAGGACCTATTCAAATGAAATAAGCCTTATGGACCAGTACCCGGAGTACCGTTTTGTCCAGAGCTCTTCGTATCACACAGAAATGATCCGTCTAAATTATCCGGAACTGTTTGAAAAGCTCCGGGAAAAATCTGAAGAGGGCAGGTATGAGCTGAACGGAGCCGTATGGGTGGAGTGCGATTGCAATATAACCTCCGGAGAATCCATGATCCGCCAGTTCCTGTGGGGACAGAAGTATACGCAGAAATATTTCAACTATACCTCCAACTGCTTCTGGCTTCCGGACACCTTCGGGTACAGCGCGGCCATTCCGCAGATCATGAAGGGCTGCAGGGTGGACTATTTCCTGACTACAAAGCTGTCCTGGAACGACACCAATAAATTTCCATATGAAACCTTCTACTGGAAAGGTATAGACGGCACGGAAGTGTTTACCCACTTCAACCTGACCCATTGCTGGCCGGACCCCAAAACCCTGCTTGAAAATGTGGACGGAAGAAAGGGAGACAATTACCTGAAAAATAAAAATGTGGCGAAGAGCCGCCTTATAGCCTATGGCTACGGAGACGGAGGCGGCGGGCCGCAGTTTGAAATGATAGAGATGGCAAAGAGGGTGAAGGACCTTGAAGGCTGTCCCAGAGCGGAACACATCAGCGTGGGAGAATTTATGACCGGACTGGAAAAGGAGGCTGTAAATCCGCCCGTATACAAGGGCGAGCTTTATCTTGAACTGCACAGGGGAACCCTGACAAACCAGCATAATATAAAACGCAACAACAGAAAAGCGGAGATCGCCCTGCACGACCTGGAATTCCTGACGGTCAGGAATGCGGTAAATGAGGGCGTGGCTGCGGAGGACGGAGATATCAGGCCTTTGCTGGAAAAACTGCTGGTCAACCAGTTTCATGACATATTGCCGGGAACATGCATTTCGGCGGCTCATGACGACTGCTACAGGGAGATGGGAGAAGTGCTGGAAAAGGCTTCGCTGCTGATTGACGGTTCCGTAAGGACCTCCGGAGCCGCAGATACTGTTACAGTTATTAATACTGCGGGCTTTGCAAGAAATGATGTGATATACCTTGAGGGTTTTGGCGGCAAGACCGCGGCAGGGGACGGCATTATCTCCCAGACGGTCCAAAATCTCAAGGGAGAGGAACAGCTGTGCCTGGCAAATCTGGAGCTGCCATCGCTGGGGGGCAGGGCCATAAAGCTGACGGATGCAGGCTCGGCAGGCAAATCAGCTTCGGCCTTCAGGCTGGAGGGGGATGTGCTGACTACTCCCTTTGCAAAAGTGACTTTTGACCGGAACGGTACCATAAGTTCCTTTATAGATACGCGGGTAAACCGTGAGCTAAGAGGCGGGGGATATCCGCTCAACACCCTGCTGATGGCTGAAGATGTGCCTTCCGGATGGGACAACTGGGATATTGATGCTGACTGCCAGATGAAATTTGAAGCAAGCGCCCAATTGACCAAGCGGGAAATTGTGTCGGACGGGAAAGTACAGTTCCGGATCCGCCGCCTATACAAGCTCTCGGATAAATCCATCTTAAAGCAGGATATGATATTCTACTCCACCACACCGAGAGTTGATTTTGAGACTATTATCGACTGGAACGACAAACACCGCTTCTTAAAGGTGGATTTTGACACGACTGTAATGAGCAACACCGCAAGGCACGAGATCCAATTCGGACATTGCCAGAAGCCAACTACCCGGAATAACAGCTTTGAACAAGCCATGTTTGAGGTAGTGAACCACAAGTTTACCGATATCTCGGAAACAAGATATGGCATTGCCATACTCAATGACTGCAAATATGGTATTTCGGTGGAGGGCTCCGATATGAGGCTGTCCCTTCACAAAGGGGGAACCAGGCCTGATCCCAGAGGAGATGCGGGAGTACATGAATGTGTGTATTCCTTCCTGCCTCACGTCGGCGATTTCAGCGCCGACAATGTAATCATTCCTGCGTACAGCCTGAATTACAGGCCGGTGGTAAAGGCCGGAAATGCGGAATACGGGTCCTTTGCCTCGGTTGACAGCTCAAATATAATCATTGAGGCGGTCAAGCCCTGTGAGGAAAATGAAAAGGCCTTTATTATGAGGCTGTACGAGGCCGAAGGCACCTTTACCAACGCCAGGCTGAGCCTTGGCATGAAGCCGGCTTCGGTGGAACTCACAAATATGCTGGAGGAAACTCTGGAAAAGCTGGCGGGAGAAAAAGAGACCGCCCTGAGCTTCCGTCCCTTTGAGATAAAGACAATAAAAATAAGCTATTGAGAAAATTTATATGGCAGGCGGTCTTCAGCGGTTTGAGACCGTCTGTTTCTTTGTCCGGGAATATGATTTTGCAGGGGATAATGCCGATGATACCAGCGGGTAAAAGGGTGCAATTATAATGTAAAAGAATTCCTGTACAATAAAAAATAAAGCGTCTACATATAATAAGAAGTGTTAAATTTGTGCGAAATATTGATTTTTTTGGTTATTTTATGTATAATCACCGTTATGAATTCATTGATTTGGAGGTTGGTGTGGATATGGGAAAGGCTTTAATTATAGGCGCCGGTGGCGTTGCCAGTGTTGTTATCCATAAGTGCTGTCAGAATCCTGAAGTGTTCGAAGAAATTTGCATAGCCAGCAGAACCCTTGAAAAATGCGAGGCCATAAAAGCCAAACTGGATGGGGGCAGGACCAGAATCCGGACTGCGCAGGTCGATGCCGATAACACTGAAATGCTTATTGAATTGATCAGGAATTTTCAGCCTGATATTGTTATAAACGTGGCGCTTCCATATCAGGACCTCACAATAATGGACGCGTGCCTTGCCACGGGGGTGCATTACCTTGACACCGCAAACTATGAACCCCCTGAAATACCAAAGTTCGAATATAAATGGCAGTGGGCCTACAGGGAAAGATTTGAAAAGGCGGGAATAACGGCGCTGCTGGGAAGCGGTTTTGACCCCGGCGTTACAAGCGTTTTCTGCGCATACGCCCAAAAGCATTACTTCGATGAAATACACTATATTGATATTGTTGATGCAAATGCGGGCGATCACGGCTATCACTTTGCCACCAATTTCAATCCTGAAATAAATATACGCGAGATCACGGCCCCCGGCAGCTACTGGGAGAACGGCCACTGGGTGGAGACAGAGCCCCTTGAACTGAAAAAGGTTTATGACCTGCCGGAAATAGGCCCAAAGGACATATATCTGCTGCACCATGAAGAAATCGAATCCCTGGCCCTTAATATTAAAGGGGTGAAGAGGATACGGTTCTGGATGACTTTTTCGGAGAAATATCTTACCCATCTGAGGGTACTGGAGAATGTGGGCATGACGTCCATAGAGCCCATTGACTTTGAAGGCAAAAAGATAATACCCCTTCAGTTCCTGAAGGCCGTTTTGCCGGACCCTGCGTCATTGGGGCCCAGGACAAAGGGCAAGACAAATATAGGCTGCATCATCCAGGGCATAAAGGACGGCAAGCCCAGAACATATTATGTCTATAATGTATGCGTACATGAGGAATGCTACGCGGAAGTGGGTTCACAGGCCATCTCCTACACTACGGGAGTTCCAGCCATGATCGGCGCAATGATGATTTTAAAGGGCATATGGAAAAAGCCCGGCGTTTATACTGTGGAGGAATTCGATCCGGACCCGTTCATGGATGCCCTGAATAAATGCGGACTGCCATGGAAAGAGGACTTTTCACCCACATTGCTCGACTAAATAACAAATCGCCGCGAGGTCAAACATGAATATAGACTTTAACAGCCTGCCCACGCCATGCTATGTGGTGGATGAGCGGCTTCTTGTAAAAAACCTTGAGATTCTGAATTCCGTGCAAAAGCGTACGGGATGTAAAATACTCCTGGCCCAAAAGGGGTTTTCCATGTACTCGGTTTATCCCCTGATAGGGAAATACCTGAAGGGGGTGACCTCCAGCTCGCTGTTTGAGGCCAGGCTTGGCTATGAGGAAATGGGCGGGGAAGTCCACATCTATGCTCCTGCTTATATAGAAGAAGAGTTCCCTGAAATTTTAAAATACTGCGACCATATAGTTTTTAATTCCTTCAGCCAGTGGAACAGGTATAAGGACAGGATCAAAGGCTGTCAGGGAAAGAAAATTGAATGCGGCATACGCGTAAATCCCCAGTACTCGGAACAGGACCATGCCATATATGACCCCTGTGCGGACTTTTCGCGGCTGGGAGTAACCCTCGGGAATTTCAGGCCGGAAGAGCTTGATGGCATAGACGGGCTTCATTTCCACACCATGTGCGAGCAGAATTCCGATACCCTGGAGCGCACCGCAAGTGTTGTGGACCAAAAGTTCGGCGGGTTTATAAAAGACATGAAATGGCTCAATTTCGGAGGCGGGCATCATATTACCAGGCCTGATTACGATATTGAGACCCTGATACGTACCATCACCTTTTTTCAGGACAAATACGGCGTAGAAATATATATTGAGCCCGGGGAGGCGGTGGCCTTGAATACGGGCTATCTTGCGGCCGGCGTGCTTGACATTGTCAATAACGGAATGGACATAGCCATACTAGACACATCTGCCGCCTGCCACATGCCCGATGTTCTCGAGATGCCCTACAGGCCCAATATCATAGATGCGGGCAAACCCGGTGAGAAGGCTTATACCTACAGGCTTGGAGGGCATACCTGCCTGGCCGGTGATGTCATAGGCGACTACTCTTTCGACTGTGAGCTGAAACCCGGAGACAAACTGGTTTTCTGTGATATGGCCCACTATACCATGGTGAAGAACAATACCTTCAACGGCGTAAATCTGCCCTCCATAGCCATTTTCAGTGAGAAAGAGGGCATCAGGACCGTGAAAAAATTCGGCTATGAAGATTTCAAATCACGACTTTAACCAATATTAATAAAATATATATCAACCGCTTTCAGGCAGTCCAAAGAGACTCCAAAAACATATGTTTTCAGGCAGCCGAAAAGACTTTAGGGAATCCGTTGACAATTTCGTTCTACTCTGGTAGACTGTAATAGTCGACATTCTACTGCAGTAGACTAAATGTTCAAAGGAGCATACCGATGGAAATTAAACTGTTTGATTCGGAACTGAAGATCATGGATGTGCTGTGGAAAAACGGGGATACCACTGCCAAGCGGATCGCGGATATTTTAAAGGAACAGGTGGGCTGGAGCAAAACCACCACCTATACACTTATCAGGAGATGCATGGACAAGGGAGCCATAGAGCGGATTGAGCCCAACTTTATCTGCCGCCCTCTTGTTACAATTGAGCAGGCGCGGGAATTGGAAACCACCGAGCTCATAAACAAAATGTACGGCGGAGCGGCAGACCAGCTTGTGGCCTCCATTCTGGGGAGTAAAAACCTGTCTCAGGAAGAAATCAAAAGATTGAAGCAGCTGGTAAAAGAGCTGGAATAGGGAGGATTGCCATGGAAATACTCAAAATGAGCCTTTCGGCCGCAGTCCTCATTCCGGTAATTGTGATAATCCGCATGCTTGCACTTCACAAGCTGCCCAGGAAGACGTTTTCAGCACTTTGGGGCGTTGCACTGCTGCGCCTGCTGCTGCCCTTCTCCATTCCTTCACATTTCGGCATTTACTCATTTACAGACGGTATAAAAATGAAGTTTCCGGCAGCAGCTGTTTTTTCCGGAGCTGGAGTTACACCTGATACGGTGGCTGCCACGGGGATTGCAAATGCCATGTTTGCGGGCGGAGCGGCAGGGATCGCGCTTCCGTTAGTGCTTGTGTGGCTGGCAGGACTGCTGGCCTGTTCCGTGTTTTTTGCCGCGACACACCTTCGCTGCCGCAGGGAGTATAAAACAGCCCTGCCGGTTGACAACGGATTTGTGGAGGGCTGGCGGAGGAAACACAGCATAAGGCGTAGGCTGGAAATACGGCAGTCCGATAAAATAGCCGCTCCTCTGACGTATGGCATAATCCGTCCGGTGATACTGCTGCCCAGGAAAACGGACTGGGAGGAGGAAGCAAGGCTGGAGTATATCCTCGCCCATGAGTTCACCCATGTAAGAAGGTTTGACACACTGGCAAAATGCCTGCTTGCGGCGGCCCTGTGCATACACTGGTTCAATCCGCTGGTGTGGGTGATGTACATGCTTGCGGGCCGTGATATTGAATTGTCCTGTGATGAAACCGTGGTGAGGACATTCGGAGAAAACGCCAGGTCAGCTTATGCCATGACGCTTATTGGCCTGGAGGAAAAGAAAGGCAGTATGGCCCCTTTGTGCAATAATTTCAGCAAAAATGCAATTGAGGAAAGGGTGGTATCTGTTATGAAAATCAAGAAAGCAACCGTGTTGAGCATTATTCTGGCCGTTACTCTGATAGTCGGAGCAATGACCGTTTTCGCAGTCAAAGTGCATGACCCCGCGGATTTGGAATCGCAGGGTGAAACAGGGGAATCCTCGTCGACGTCCATCTCCTATGAGGATGTGGCAAATTATATGGAATATGATAAACAAAACGGCATCTACCGCTTTGACGGGAAATGGGTGCGCCTGATTTTTGACGCCGCACCGGATGGAAACACCAGTTCTTACGGCATGGAGCCGGGACCATATGACAATTGGGGAAATTCGTCCGTATGCCTTAAAACCGTCAGGAACGGTAAAACTCATGAAATCGAGGGACTGACTGAAATGACAGGGCAGGAGGCGGAAGAATTTTTGCAAAAGTACCGGTGATATGGCCCATATTATAAAGGGTGTGTTGCAGAATATAATTAATTTCAATGCATGTCGAAATTCAGCTGTAACGGTCCGCCAATACAACTTCCATTAATGGGAAGCACGAAAAAGGTATATCGTGCATCAATAAATGCGCGCATTGTAGGATTTGATTTTAGCTGTTGGCGAGGAATTGGTATTTTAGCTGTAAAACAGACAGGAGGTCTGTTTTAGCGAACTATGAAGCCCACGGATGGTGAATGTGAGCGACAGTTAAAATGCCAAAGCTGAGCCATTACAGATAATTCAAATATTACACTAAGCGAAATTATTGATACACGGTGTACCGTGTGCTTCCTATAGACTACCAGTCAGTGCGGGAGGACCAATTTATAATTGGAGTTTTACATGTATTAAATTATTATTCTGCAACACACCCTTTTGACGTAAGAGTGTTAATTTTATGCCGTTTTGTTTGCAATCCCAGGCCCAGGGGGACTATAATTAAAAGAATATACAATATAAAAATTAATTGTATCCTTCATAATGACATTATAGAAAATCGGGGTGATTTTATGGAAAAGACAAGATTGGGACGCACAGGGCTTATGGTGACCAGAAGCAGCTTTGGAGCGCTTCCGGTACAGAGGGTTTCTTTTGATGAAGCAAAAAAAATCCTGGTCAAGGCCTATGACAACGGTATAAATTTTTTTGATACGGCAAGGGCTTACAGTGACAGCGAGGAAAAAATCGGATATGCCCTTTCCGGGGTCAGAAAGAATATTATTATAGCCACAAAGACCTTTGCAAAGGACAAAAAAACTTTGTTCCAGCACCTGGAGACCAGCCTTGGGAATATGAAGACAGATTATGTCGATATCCTTCAGCTGCACAATCCTGCGGAACTGCCGGACCCTGACGATGCTGAAAGCGTATACGCGGGGCTTCTGGAGGCAAAAAAGAAGGGTATGGTACGCTTCATAGGGATTACCAATCACAGGATAAAAACAGCAATGGAGGCTGTGGGCTCCGGACTGTACGACACCATGCAGTTTCCTCTCAGTTCCCTTTCAGATCAGGTGGATCTGGAACTGATTGAGGAATGTAAGAAAAAAGATGTTGGCCTTATAGCCATGAAGGCGCTTTCAGGAGGCTTGATAACAAATGCCGCGTCAACCTTCGCATTCCTGAGGCAGTATGAAAATGTAGTGCCCATATGGGGTATCCAGAGAGAAAGAGAGCTGGATGAATTTCTGGAATTTGAAAAAAATCCGCCGGTGCTGGACGACGCCCTGTGGGAAGTCATAAATAAAGACAGGCTTGAACTGGCCGGCAATTTCTGCAGGGCTTGCGGCTACTGTATGCCATGTCCCGCAGGTATTGAAATACCAACCCAGGCCAGAATATCCCTGCTTCTCAGAAGGGCGCCCTATCAGCAATTTATAACGGACAGCTTCAGAGAGAAAATGGAGCTGATAAATAAGTGCATTGAGTGCGGAAACTGCAAAAACCGATGTCCGTATAAGATAGACACTCCAAATCTGCTCAAACGGCAGTTGGAGGACTACACGCAGTTTTACAGGGAGCATGCGCAGTAAATAGTAAAACAAAGGCTGTCATAAGGCAGAAAGTCCCAAAGACAAGCTATGAACCCGCAAAAGGGCAAACCGGATGGAAAATAAAAAGCAGCGGCGGCCGATGACCGGCTTCCGCTGCTTTTGCTGAATATTTATCGTTACTTGCTTTTTCTAACACCGTTTTCATCCACCTCGTAGCCGTCAATGGTGGTACTGACTGCCAGAGAGCCGTCGGCGTAGAAGCAGTACCATCGGCCGTCGATCTCCAGCCATTTCCCGGCTGCCATGATGCCGTCTCCGGTGAAGTAATAGCGTGTGCTGCTGCCGTTCTCTCCTATGTCCCGCCAGTCGGTGAGCCGGACATTCCGGTCGTAGAAATACCAGTTCCCGGCGTCATCCTTCACCCAGCCGGTTTTCAGCGTTCCATCGGTATTGAAGAAATACTTCGTGCCGCCGATGGTCTGTGTGCCGGTAAGGGCCTTGCCGTTCTTGTAGTACAGGTACTGTCCGGCATCGTTCAGCGCCCAGCCCTGTGCCGTGGCGGGATCGATGGTCAGCTTGATGTAGCGGTGGAGCATGGAGGAAACCTCCGCACGGGTGGCACTGGATTTCGGGTTGAACTTGTTTCCGCTGCCGCCCGTCATAATGCCCGCCTGCTGCATGGCTTTAACCGCTGTCTGGTAACTGCTGCCAATACGGTCGGCATCCGCATAGACGGTTTCCTCACGGGTCACGGTCAGGGTGTAGTCTGTAGCTTTGGCGTAGTTTGAAAAAATCACCGCGATTTCCTCACGGGTGATGGCACGGTCAGGGGCAAACTGGCTGTTCCCGATGCCCTTGATGATGCCTTTTTTGTATGCCCACTCAATGAAAGGCTGGGAGGCGCTGCCGGGTGTAACATCCGTAAAGCTGTTGGTGGTGTACGCTTTCGCATCTGCACCTGCCAGCCTGCCGAGAGCCGTTACCAGCATTTCCCGGGTCATGGCGGCGTTGGGCGCAAAGGTGGTTTCAACAGTACCGGAGAGCAGTCCGCGGCCTATCACATAGTCAATGCTGTCCTTGCCCCAATGAGTGGATATATCGCTAAATTTCGCTGACGGTGCGGTGTAGCCTATGCCGTATAGGGAAAAGTGGGTCGTGGTAAAGATCATGCTGCCGGTGTTTGCGTCGTATGCCGAGCCTGGGATTCGGGTGGCATTGCCATTGTCGTCCACATACACCGCATAGAGAGCGCCAACGGCTTCTCCCTTGGCGGGCGTATAGGGAATGGAAATTGCAGCGGTGCCGCCGCCGAAGCCGGAAACGGTTTTGCCGGAGCCGTATCCCACCGTGATGTTATACACCGGCCTTGTGCCGATCATAGCTCTGGCCGAAGAGGAGAGGCTTGCGTTGGGTGCGATGGAAATATTTATATCGCCGCTGCTCTGCTTCTGGATTTCCGCCAGCGCCTTTTGGTCAAGGGTCACGGTCACGGGAGAGCCGTTGATCTCAAGGCCGGTTACCCCGGCGCTCACAAGGCTGTTCAGGGAATTCCGGGTCAGGGCCGCCGTCAGGGAGGTTGCGCCCTGCGGCATGGTAACATTCACCGCCACGGAAATTCCGTTTGCGGTTTTGCCTTGTGCCTTGGCGTCGGCCTGTGCTTTCGCAATAGCGTCCGTTACGGCTTGCTCCGGGATAGCAGCGCTTGTCGCGCCGTTGGTTCCCGCTGTGGCAGTCACAGAAGCTATTGCAGTGACCGGCTGACCAGGTGTCGCTGCGGGTGCTGCTGAAGCAGGAGTCGCCGGTGTGGCCGGGCCTTCAGGGGAGGAACCGCTGCCGGGACTGCTCGGACCGTTGCCGCCGGTATAGGTCCAGTGGGCATAAATCGTTGTGTTCTGCGTAAACACAGTTGAAGTTGTTACCTGTGTGCCGCCGCTTGCCGCCGTGAACCAGCCGTCAAAGTTGTAATCGCTCCGGGTGGGCGTGGGTAGCGAGGCTAATTTGCCGTCTGCGCCTGTGGTCAGAGTGCCGGGAGTGAGAGCGGTGCCGCCGCTGGCATTCAGGATGACAGTGAAGGTGGTGCCCGCCGCATAGGAAAAGGTTGTGCCGCCTGCCTGAAATACTTCGGTCAGCCCGGGGATATTTGCAGTGTTTTGCAATGTGACGGTGCCACTCTTCGAGGACCCGATGATACCGTCCTGACTGTTGATGGTAAGGCTGCCGGGTGCATTGGCAAAGATCACCGCCGTGGGTGCGTCGGTCTTCATCATGTCAATTCCGTAGGTTGCGCCGGCAATCTCCAAAATTCCATCGAAATCGAAGGTGAGGGAGCTGCTGATAGGATTGCCGCTGATCCCATAATAAGTATCGCCGATGGCGGTGATTTTCCCTCCTCCGCTGATGATGGGAGGGTCTCCGGAGAAATCGTCTTGGAACTGTAAGCCGCATTTTCCTGAAGCCGACAGGGTGCAACCGGCTTCCACCGCCAGATCGCCAACGCAGCTAACGGCTATAAACTCTGATGATGTCGCCTCTACTCTGCCGCTGCCGGTCAGAGTGAGACCAGAAATAGCGCTTATACCATTTGAGTATGTGCCGGTTGTATTTGTTTGCAAAACAGCATTGTTTTCCAGCTCAATGGCAAGGCTTCCATCTGAACCGATAACAGTACTGCCTGTACTGGTCAATGAGCTGTCGGCAGTTACCTTTAATGTGCCGCCTCTCTGCATGTATAACGCAAAGTAACTGTCGTTGCGGGTAAAATGTGCCCCGTTTAAAGTCAGAGTAACTGCTATGTCAGACATCATGCGAATATTGCCGCTTGCTGTTCCCGTGAGAGTGTAGGGGCCTGCGCCGGTGAAAGTAAGCAGTTGGTCCGAACTGCTCCAAGTCCATGCCGTATCGCCGCTGCCGCCGTTTGCGTTTCCAATTGGCAGATTGGCAAGGTCAAAGGTGGCGGTCCCAGTGTCGAAGAAAGAGGAGACGCCCGGTGTGTAGATAAATCCATCTGTCAGCGCCGTAGCGCCGCCGGAGGTCTCCACCAGCACGGTGGCATTGCCGGCTGAACCGGATGGGAGAATACAAGTGATTTGTGTTGTGCCGGTTACCGTGATATCAGTTGCCGCAATTCCGCCGATTTTCACGGTTGCGCCTGCCGCAAAGCCGGAGCCGGTGATGGTTACGCTTGTTCCGCCTGATGCCGGGCTGCTGTTGGGAGATATATCGGTTATTAGCGGCGGCGTGCCGTTGTTATAAATCACAGTACCGCCGTTGAAGATAAAAGTGTTGGAACCATCGGGTTTTGGCCTGCTGCCATTTAGTTTCACGATGCCGCTGTTGACGGTTGTTGTCATGGCGGCTATTGCATATTGGTTGCCGGTGGCGGTTACCGTTCCGGTGGTGGAAATGGTAAGATCGCCGCTTTGCGCCATAATCCCAAAACAGTCGCCTGTACCGGTCCCCGAAGCAGTTACAGCGGCAGCACCGCTGATGCTTATGTTCCCGCGTACCGATATAATCCCTTTACTATAATCTTCTGTCGTTGTGGCGATTACTGTACCGCCGGTAATTTGCAAATCACCGGCAGCACATAAAGGATCACTGTCCGAAGTAAGGGTCAGTGCGCCGCCGGTTCCGCTCACATTGAGATTTCCGGCGCAAAAGACGGCGGAGACACCGGAAGCATCGATTGATATATCTCCTGAATAGACCAGGTTGACCGTGGCGGTGCTGCCACAATTAATACTGATTTTGTTAGCCCCGGAATAGCTGCTGTCCAGCGTCAGGGTGGCGGTGATTGTATCCCAGGCCCAACCGCTGCTGCTGAGTTTATCGCTGCTGCTGCCAAGGTCGAGGCCGGTCTCTCCGCCGATGTCCATTGTGCCGGTGATTGTGCCATCCACGGCAAAGACCGGCGTCGGCAGCATGCCGAAGAGCATACATACTGCTATTATAAGTGATAAAAGTTTTCTGATTGTTTCTTGTTTCATAAATACATTGCCTCCTGTTTTGTCATTCATTTCAATACGCCTTTCTGAAATACGCTATACCCTATCTGGTGTTCCGCATCAGTTCGGGCAGCTTTTAAACTGTTAATGCACTGCCGATATCCGCTTCATAACGCCCTGTGAACCCATTCCGATGATAGGCGGCAGCACCGATAGAAATATGCCTGTCTGATCCTTCCCTGTAAATAATGCAGTGGCAAATACCGGAATATTGGTAATGGACCCATTTTAATGTTTTTCCATTAGTCGGGTGAACATATGTGCCATACGCCGGCGCTGCGGTGCCGTCAAAATTGTGTATTATCATGCCGCCTGACACATCCGCATCAGCAAGGATACGCATATAGTGATCTTCCAGGGATGCAGGCGTTCCCGCCGCTGCATGAGTCACACGCCACATATGGTTATCGCGTTTATTGGTTCCCGGAGGGTAGATCACTGCACCATCAGCTCCTATGTGAAGCATTCTGACGCGATCTATAATTGCACTTTTATCATTTTTCAGGTATAGGCAGCATACTGTGCACCCTGTTAATATGGCCGATGTTATCCATACAGGATGGTCAGGCAGTGCGCTTATATTTGCAGTGACTCTGTTAGCGCCAAATGCCGCAGGGTTTGATACTAACTGACACCCCAAAGGTAAAGATATATGGTTGTAAGAACAGTCGGCCCACGTGTAGTGAAGTGGTTGGGCATGCGCTACCCGACCGCCGAAATCAGAAGTATCATGCACAATCCCAACCAATGTACCCAATGTCGCTGGGTATAAGTTTGCTAGAGGCTGTTGCGCCAAAATTGCCGCAACATTTCCGACTCTAAAATCATCTGTCAAATCAGGCATAATTGTTCCTCCTAATCATTATACTTTTGCGGTTCTTGCGGCGTTTGCGGCATGCTGTTCATTGCATCCTGCGTCAGTTCCTTCAGCGTTACAGCGTACATTTCAGGATCAAGACTTTCATAAGGCGTGCTGTTATCCTCCGCAGTAAATTCCAAAAACCATCCGAGTATCTGAGGGCCGGGGATGCGTATGTAGAAATACTTATCGCTGCTTCCAAAATAGGCGCTTTCACTGCTTCGGGATTCAGAAAAAGATTTATTTGTCCGGAAACAGAAAATCCCGCCGCCGCTGCTTTCATTGGTCTCCATGTATGATTTGGTTGATTCAGACTCATCCTTACTTGATTCAATGCGAATGGTGATATCTTTCGCTATAACAAATCCTGTGGGGAAGGCGGGGAACGCATAGCTTTCATAATCAGGTTGGCCGGATGGCTTATAACGGGTAAGGTTATCCAGTGCTTCCTGATTTTTTGCATTGGATACTTGTGCTTTCCTGATGCCTCCGCTGATCAGCGAATCGGTCAGCCGGTAGTAATTTTTACTCAATTTGAAAATATTGGGATTAAACCAACCTCCGCGGTTAAATGCCACTTTCTTGGCCCTAAAGCCTATTTCAAGCTTTTTGTTCAAAGTGGTGGAGGAACTGCCTGAAGTTGCCGAAGAAGATGAAGTCTGCTTCATGCCCGACCAGAACCAGCCGCCGATACCCGTGCTGCTGCGGGATGCCATGGAAGATGAACTATTTGCGCTAAAAGAACCCTGTTCATCACATTTGATGATAACGTCCATAAAATCATCTTCCGCTTTGTCAGTGGAGGAACTGATCATCAGCGCGTCTTCTGCAGATTTGCTCTCCGCTGATGTTTTGCCCATTTCGGTAACTGTGCCAGTAACGAGCGGCTTTAGGAAATCAAGATCATCCTGAACAGCCCGGATTTGTTCTTCAATACGCAATTTTTGCAGCCGCTTATCCTTTACAGCAGCCTCTGAATAAGCCATTTGCATATCAGTCAGCTTTTTCTGTTTTTGAATAATATCTGATTGGGATTGATATGTTTTCGCGATAGACTGCACAACCTCGGCTGCCACATCGCCGATAATATCCAATATTTTGCTTTTGGTGTCAGGATTCACAGTACTTTTTCCATCCATGCTTGTCAGATCCGCGGCGATATCCGTTGCGTTCATGGCGGGGTTGATTTCTTTGTAAATATTTATGGCGCTCCTTACTGCCGATACGGTTCCTTCACCATAAATTTCAATCAACTGCTGCTCTGCCGCAGCTAATTGCTCGTTGCATTCATCAATAGATGTTTTTAATTCATCTCGCTTTTCTTCACTTATTTCTATAACGCCCAATTCCAATAGTTTTGCCTGCAAACTGGCACGGCGTGCTTTTTTCGCCTTGTAGTCAGCAATTAAGCTATCGGTGGCCATTGTTAAATCTTTTGGACTGATATTCGGGCGCAATGACTTAAACCAATCGCTGGGCTGAAATTGTACAGGGTATACATCGCTGGAACCGTCCATGGAGCGTCGAATGCTGGCACGCATCTTTTGCTTGGTGCTTTCCAGCACCTCCGCCGGTGAAGAAATGTTTAAGAATCCGAGCAATGTCATTACTTCATGATAATGACCGCGTACAACCGCATCGTTATATGCATTGTTCAGCTTTTCTTCTTCTACAAGTCCCTGGGTGGACAGCCAACGGGCATAACCGTCCAAGTCGCCTTTTCCCTTCAGGCTGTCATAGCTTGAGTTCCGTTCACCATACCAGGTGTTGCGCTGGTCTAAAAAATCGCCGTATAGCTTCTTGGCCAATGCCATACGTGATACCTTTTTCAGCTCTCCATTCATATCAACTTCAATTGGAGCTAATAACCATTCACGAAGATTAGTCTGATCATTGACAAAACTTTTGAGTGCATCCAGTTTTGGAACAAAGTTATTGAGAGCCGTTTCATAGACTGTGGACAATTTTTCGCCATTTGAACCTTGAACTATGGGAGATACGTCAAAAAGCTGGTCCGAGAGGGCAAATTCAGCCTCCTGAACAGGGTATGGCTTCGTTAATGTGCTGTAGCTGTCCTCTGTGCTATAGGTATAGTCGCTGCTATTAATCGACCGCAGGGGAAATTCCATAGCAAAAAGTTGATTGCCTGCGCCAAAGAGTTCATTAATTTTCTCATAAATGGATTCCATGACCGCACCTTCGCTCTTTTCCTGCAATTGTTGAAGAATCGTTTTATCGGACATATTGTTAATTCTCCTTTCATTATGTTAGTATTTTTTTAATTGATTCCATTGACTTTTCCAGTTCATTAGCAGCAGCGCTATGCAAAGTAACGCTCTAAATTTTGCTTTCGGAGTCTGTTTCGTACGTTAACAGTTCCAGGATTTCATCAAGGCTCAGGCTTGCGCCGTTTGACCAGTAGACGCGCTCGCCGTCCGTCCGGGGCAGGCAGAGCGTCTGGATTTCGGCAAACAGCGGATCGTGCAGCTTGGAGGCCAGCTCCAGCATCATCACTGCACCGTTGTCCAGTTCCACAATAATCTGGTTGGGGTTGCCGTCATATGCCTGCGCGCTTATAATTTTTCGCCTGTTCATCCCGAATCCCCCTTTATCATCTTCAAAATCTCGGCACAGGTCAGGCTGGGACCGTCGTTCCAGTACACCCGTTCGCCATCGGTTTTCGGGTAAAACAGCCGGTTATTCACAAGCAGCTCCATAAAGTTCGGGTCGTGCGCCTTTCCGACCAGAGGGAGTATGACAACCTGCCCGTTGGTGAAGCAGATGTCCAACAGAATGCCGGATACGCCCTCGCCCTGGCAGGTCGCGTCGACCATGCGGATTTTTGCCATCCTGCTCACCTCCTCATGGTTTCTTGCAGAAAATCCCTGTAATAAAAATTGTACAGGGAAAATCAGCCAAAAACGAAAATCAAGAAAATATGATAATCTCCATTTTGACAGAGAGGGTACGGCGGTTTACGCTGTCTGGAAAATATGGTACAATCAATAAAAATATGGAAACAGAAAATGTCCGGCATTCAGCCGGATGCACACATAGGCTTGATGTTGTATGGTTGGGAGGTGAGCCGGATGAACACTAGAAAACCAAGAATCCTTGTGGTAGAGGATGAGGAAGGCATACTGCGGGTCAATACGAAGCATCTGGAAGGGCAGGGGTACGAGGTTTTTGCTGTGCAGAGTTTGGCGGAAGCGGGAGAAGCGCTGCTAAAGCAGCCACCCGACCTTGTTTTGCTGGATGTGATGCTGCCGGACGGCTCGGGCTACGATTTTTGCAGGAAGCTTCGGAAAATCACCACCGCTCCCATCATCTATCTGACCAGCCTTGGGGAAAAGGATCATATCGTGCAGGGTCTGACCGGCGGAGGAGACGACTATATCACCAAGCCCTGCGATCTGGAGGTTTTGTCGGCGCGGGTCATGGCACAGCTTCGCCGGGCAGGACTCTCCGGCGCCGGGCGGATTGAAATGCCGCCGCTTTCCATCAATCTTCAAAACGGCACAGCGGTGCTGGAGGGCAGGCCCGTTTCGCTGACGCAGAAGGAACTCCAGCTTTTAGCCTATCTGGTCAGCCATGCGGGGCGTGAGTGCCCTGCCGCCGATTTGTATGAGGCGGTATGGGGCGCACCCAGCAACCATTCCACCCACACGGTGACGGCGCATATTTCCAGCATCCGTATCAAGCTAGGGCTGGATTTGGAAAGCCCTTTTGAAATCCGTTCTACGGGCGGGCAAAGCTATATGTTTTTGAAGGTCATGTATGGGTAGGCAGGGTAAAACGGAAGCAGGCGCCGCCGCCAGGCTGATTCTCTGCGGAAATCGTGCCGCCGTGGGCTTCCGCAATATGCTTGCAGATGAAAAGGCCAAGGCCTGTACCGGAACCGGTACGGGTCTTTTTGTTTCCTGTGGCATACCGGGTAAACAGGCGGGGAAGAAGCTCCGGGTCAATCCCATCTCCTGTATCCAAGACGGAAATCTCCACGAAGCCCTCTTTTTTCGCTGCTGCAATTGTGATCTGCCCATTTGGGGTGTGGCGCATGGCGTTGGAAAGTAGATTTAAGAGCACTTGACCCACCCGGTCCGCGTCGGCGTACACGAAAGGAAGGCTTTCGGGCAGTGACAGCCGGAGCCGGCTGCCGTTTTGGTTCAGCATAGGGAAATAGGTTTCCGCTGTTTTCTGGATGATTTCCACAGGAGAGGCCTTTTGGGGCGTAATGGTCATTCTCCCCTCATCTATGCGTGTCACATCCAGCACCTGACCGATCATGAGGGACATACGCTCGGTTTCCGCACAGATCAGCTGCATTTGTCCGGGCAGTGTCTCGTCCGCAGCATTTTTTTCAAGAAGCCTTTTTCTGGATTCCTGCGCATAGCCGGATACGATGGCAAGCGGCGTTT
Organism: Bacillota bacterium; assembly: GCA_023397905.1. Taxonomy (GTDB): domain Bacteria; phylum Bacillota; class Clostridia; order Acetivibrionales; family DSM-1351; genus Ruminiclostridium. The sequence goes on from JAEWSZ010000051.1 coordinate 46,255, forward strand.
TCAGTTCGTGGGCGATATTCCCCAAAAACTCGGTTTTCATCCTGTCAAGGCTTTCCAAGGCTGTCTTTTCCGCCGCAAGCCTCTGCTCCGCTTCTTTCGCTTCCCCAAGTACCCGGTTGTTCATCAGGAACAGGGACACCGTCTGCGCCAGTACAAACACCAGCATGGCCGTTTCGGAGACGGTCGGGTTATGGCCATCGCCGAGTAAGTGACCGGACATGAGAATATCGGCCAGAGCGGCAAGATAGAACACTGCAATGCCATACAGGGCCGGAGCCTGTTCTCTGTTGGGCCGCCGGATAGTCCAAAACAGGCCGCCAATGCCTGGAATAATCGCGGCGATGAGCAGAAGCTGATAAAATATGAGTACCCTGGTGTAAAAGACGGAGTCTGCCAGCAATAGGATCAGACCGTACACCAGCGAACCGGCTACAGCCGTATACAGTGCGGTGCGTAAAAACCGGGTTATCGCGTACTGCCTCAGATAGAAGGACAGGAAAACCGTAAGCAGCACCACGCTCATATATTCAAGCATAAAGACCACATTGCCCGAAATTGGGAAATATGTCCATGCCTGGCTTTGAATGCACTCCCGCAGCACCATGACAAGGCAGGCCAGCGCGAAATACAGGGTCGCTTTCGTATGTGAAAGAAACAGGAAAATGCACAGCAGGATCGCCGCCGCGCACAGCAGAGCCCCAGTTACGAGAAAGCCGGCTATCGGCTCCGAAAGGCTTGGCACTACCAGGCCCGAGGCCTTTTCCACGCTGAGTGTCGCCAGATTCGCGCCGCTGCGGTAATGATAAAACTGCGCACTGTTCAGGATGACGTCCATTTTCCCGTCCACTGCGGCCGCCGTGACAGTGATGTTATTTTCCCAGATCTCGGTATCCTGCTTGGTCGTACCGGGATTGCCGGTTTGTCCGGCCAGCCTGCCGTTCACATAGACGCGCATGGCGTGACGGCCGCTAAGGGTGAATACCAGCGTGTAAATATCATCGCCCGGCAGGAGCAGGACAAAACGCTGGGAAAGGTAATCGACGCGCTCTCTGCCATGTTGATCTATACTTTCAGGAATGGCCTCATTAACATTTTCAGGCAGCAGATATGTATTGGGGTAATAGGCTCCCGGCGGAGAAAGACGGACGGCGGAGCCGTCCAAATTTGCAATGCCGGTCAGGTCGTACACACCGTTTTGCTCTGTGACTGTAATTTTCTCCGGTGCCGCCGAAAAGCGGACCAGAACCATCAGCGCTGCCACGGTAAGAAAGGCGGCCAGCAGGATAAACGACAGCTTATGCTTTTGTATGATGCCCGGAAAATGAAACCGGGTGTTTCCTTTTTCCATGCGGCCCTTCCTTTTTTCATAACTTTATGCGAATGATTATACCATACGGTACAAAAAATAGGAATTGGAACAATGTCTATGCGATATCAAAAATGCTTGTGACGGTCAGGCTTTCGGAAAGCAGTGCGCAGGAGGTTTCTTCCTCCAGGCTCTCCTTCATTACCGTTATCTGTCTCGTGCCATCCTTTGAAAGATCGAAACAGTTGTCGCTGAAAATGCAGTCGTTTCCTTTCAGGTCAAGCCATACATATTTGGCCAGTTCTCCGGCTTTTACGTTTATCAGGTACCTGTCGCCGGATTCAACCACTTCGGTCTCTATTCCAGGATTGAGGAAGTTGAAATGCTTCGGCTTCACAAATAATACGATCCCTTCGCCAACAGTGTTTCCGTCCACCGAATAGGAATATTCAAAATATGAATTCTGTTTTTCCTCTTTGGTTAAAAGGTCTCCGGTAAAATCCAGATCCTCAAAATACTCCGAACTAAGAGGAGCCGTATTGACTTCAAAGGTCCCCTGGCTCACAATGCCGGTACGGTTTCTGACAAGTTTCCAGCGGATGGTTCCGGAGGTTTTTTCCAGGGTCTCGTTGGAAATATTCAGCCTGATCTTTGTGCCCTCGTCGCAGGCGGATACAAGTACAGGGGCGAAGAACCTCTTTGCGGAATAGTGAAGGGCTTTCCACCTTCCGTAATAATCTATGCTCGCCCAGGAGGCAACCGGCCAGCAGTCGTTGAGCTGCCAGTATATGGCCCCCATACATCTTCCCCTGTTGCGCCTCCAGTGTTCAACGCCGTATCTGATGGCTTCGGCCTGCAGCACCTGTGAGGTATATACGAGAGAGGAAAAATCCTTGGGGTATTTAAAGGTCTCGGACAGATAATACAGTATTTTTCCGTTGGCCGCGCCGTTTTTCTGGTGCTTTTCCATGACCGCGGAAAAGATATTCCTGTCCCCGGGAAGAGTAAAGGTGTCTATGGTTTTTACGGAAGGGAAGGACTGAAAGCCGAATTCTGAGCAAAATCTGAAGAAAAATTTCCTGTAGTCCGTAAATGGTTTCTGGCCGTGCCAGACATCCCAGTAGTGAACGTCTCCGGAGTTGTAGTCGTTGGGTTTTTCAAAGCAGCCTCCAGAGGATGGGGAAGACGGCCAGTACAGGAGCTCCGGGGCTTCTTCCATGGAAACCTTTGAAAGCAGCACCTCGAATTGTTTTATGTAGTCCGCTTTCAATTTATTGGTTTGATAGGGAAAATTCCAATCAACCCATGCAGTCTCTATTTCATTGTTGCCGCATATAAGGCCCAGGCTGGCGTGATGCCGGATCCTTCTGATATTGTCGCGGGCCTCGGCCTCGATATTCTCAGAAAAGCTGTCGGTCATAGTATACACGGCGCAGGCAAACATAAGATCCTGCCATACGATCAGACCGTATTTATCGCACAGCTCGTAGAAATAGTCCCAGGGATAGTGTCCTCCGCCCCATACGCGTATGCAGTTGAAGTTTGCGGCGACGCAGTCTTTTATAAGCCTTTCGGTTTTCTCCGGGCTGCAGCGGGGCAGCAGATTGTCCTCCGGGATATAATCCGCTCCCATGGCAAATATGGATATGCCGTTGACATTGAATTCAAAGGACTCTCCCCATTGATCCTTTTCACGTATCACTTTTATTTCCCTGAGTCCGATGTCCAGTTTCTTTTCATCCAGAAGGGCGGTACCGTCCTTGAGAAGTACCGTTATATTGTAAAGAGGCTGTTTTCCGTAACCATTAGGCCACCAGAGCTCCGGATCGCCTATTTCAAATACTATATGATTTTCATAGTGGCCGGTGACCTCAAGGCGCTTTTGGGTGGATTCCTTTTGGGGAGATGTGACCAGAACCTCAAGGGTCAAGGTCTTATCTGAACAAAATTGGCAGAGCTGACCCGTCAGGGAGTGCTTTACCCTCACATCCAGTGAAACGCCGCCTGAACTGTGCTTCTGTGAAATGTACACGTCGTCAAGCCTTGCAGTATCATAGCCGACGAGATAAATATCCCGCCATATTCCCAAATCAGGGATTTTCGGGCCCCAGTCCCAACCGAACATGCTGTGAGCCTTCCTGAGATGCTGAAAGCCCTCGATGCTGTCGGAGGCGCCCCAGGTAGGGTCTTCCTTTTGTTTTTCAAGGACGTATTCAACCGGGGAAAACAGAGTGATACATAATGTGTTTTCATTTTCCTTCAGTATGTCCTTAACATCAAATTCATATCTCCTGTGCATGTTATCGGTATTGGCCACAAGCATGCCGTTTAATCTTATCTCTGAAAGGGTGTCAAGTCCTTCGCAGCATAAAAGAATCCTGTCCTGCTTTAAAAACTCCGAGGTCACCTGAAATGTCCGCTCATATTGATAATCCCCGGAGGCAATTTCCAGAGCCAGGTCCTCATTGTCCCTGTAGAAGGGGTCTTCGATCCTTCCCGCCACAAGCAGGTCATTGAATACCGAGCCGGGAACCGTTGCGTTTATCAGGCCGGCGTCTTTGGTGCTTTTCATCTTCCAGCTTCCGTTCAAGTTTAATGAATTCATAATCATCTCCATTTCCGGCATGGGATTGGTTGGAATCTGCTGCCCCTGCCACTATTTTTGTAATGTGTATTTAATGCTTTGTATTACGTGCAAAAAGCCGATACCGGCAAGCCTTATGAAAAGGCTCTGTTTCTGAAAGCTTATCTCCGGTTTATCCGGTTCAAGATATTGTAATAAATAAACATCTGCGGATAAAATCATTTAAAGCCATGTTTTATACTACATAGTTATATACTAGCATTGTACCGCAATTAAATCTTGTGTTGAATTAACCTGAATTGTGTGGTATTTTAACATTGGAGGCGGATATGACTATGAAATTGATAAAGTTCACTGAAAAGGGAAATATGGACATGGAGACGGAGTCTCATCAAAACTTTGTCAGCTCCATAAAATATGCCGCGCCAATGCATTACCATGATTTCTTTGAGTTTTTCATGATAACGTCGGGGAGCGCTATTCACAACATAAATGGAAGAAGGCAGAAGATCACCGAGGGAACGCTGGTTTTTATCAGGCCCGATGATGTTCACGGATATGAATATGACGGAGACAGGGACTGCCAGTTTATAAACATCCCATACACTAAAAAAGCCATAAAGGATGTTTTCGCCTACCTGGGAAACTCCTTTTACAGCGAAAGGCTGTTATCACCTGAAATGCCGCCGTACACCATCCTCTCGCCAATTGAGAAAGTAGACCTCCTGGAGCGTTTTGATAAAATATACATGTTTCCTCCGGAGGACAAGCAGAGGATAAGAATACAGCTGAGAAGCATTCTGGTGGAAATACTGACGCAATATTTTCCCACAAGCAAGGACGGCGGGCATATGGCCCTGCCTCTGTGGATGGAGTTGGTCCTCACCCAGATGCAGAAAAAAGAGAATTTCACAAGAGGAGTGGAAAGGATATACGAGCTTTCCGGAAGGAGCGTGGGGCATATAAACAGGGTTTTTAAAAACCGCCTGAATACCACGCCTTCGGATTATGTAAATCATGTCAGGCTCAATTTTGCCAAGACCCTTTTGACGACTTCCGATTCCAGCGTCGTGGATATAGCCATGGAAGCGGGGTTTAACAATCTGAGCCATTTTTACCATCTTTTCAGGGCACATTTCAACACAACTCCGTCCCTGCTGAGGAAAAAGAAGTAGCGGGGCCGGTTTATCAAAATTAAAGTACAAAAATGAAATGGAAAAAGAAGTAAAATGCAAAGAGTATAAAAAGAGTACAAATAAAATGAAAAGCATAAAAGGCCAAACGGTAAAGGAGAAAAAGCGTTGAAAAACTTATTTTTTTATCAGACGGAAATCGGACGCATGGGAATAGCCGAACAGGATAACCGCATTACGGATGTCTTTTTTGAGACCGACGAGTACCCGGGCAAGTCGGGGGATTTGAAAGGATTTAACTTGGTGGAAACAGAGCTGCTGAAAAAGGCGGGAACTCAGCTCGGGGAGTATTTGGCGGGCAAGCGTCAGAAATTTGAGCTGCCTCTGGACCCAAAAGGTACGGCGTTTATGAAGGATGTGTGGAAAAGCCTGTGCGAGATTCCCTACGGAAGTATAAAGACCTATAAGGAGACGGCGGAGGCGGTGGGAAACGCAAAGGCATGCAGAGCGGTAGGCCTTGCCAACAACCGCAATCCCATACCCATATTCATACCCTGCCACAGGGTGGTCGGAACCGGAGGAAAGCTCACAGGATACAGAGGCGGCCTGGAACTTAAGGCAAGACTTCTGGAACTGGAAAAGCAATATATATATATTTAAATACGGCGCTGAAGAAATTGATTATCTAAAAAAAGATAAGAAGCTGGGCACTGTCCATGGAATAGCATACTTGTGATAAAGTTGGGTATATATTATTATATACTCTTTTTGTTTTTGTAATTGTTTTATGTATGCCATTACCAGGCCCACGGTAACGGGCGCAGTGACTTTATACGACTTATGTGGGTCAGAAAGGTCAAGGGTACTTAATATGGGGAAATTTGAAAGATATGAAAGGGTAGGGCTGAGAGACAAGGAGACCAACGCTCTGATAGCCGTATATCCTAAAAAGCCGGAAGGCCCGGACGATAAAATCGAAGAGGATGTAAAGTACTGGTACTATCAGCAGAGCTGCTCCGCCGAAGAGGAATTGAAGGGCCTGTTTGTGGACCAGCTGACAGAGCATGAGCTGAAATCCGCACAGGGAAAATAAAAATAAAAAAGACGCCTGAGGATGGGAGTTCAAAATTAAGTAAGTCGATATATGTGAAAAATTTAATCTGTTATTGGTCCGCGAGGACAACTTACATCAATGGGACCGAAACTGTTGAGATATTTGATTTGAATTTGTTGGTGAAGCATGGATGATTTTACCGGAAAACCAATACGATGTTGGTTTTAGCGAACTATGAGTCCATGGACGGCGAATGTGAGCGACGGTAAAATCGTCCGGGATGAACCATTACTGATTCAATCAAATATCTTGGGTTTCGTCCCAGGGATGTAAGTTAGTCCGGGAGGACCGTTATAATGAAGATTTCACATATATCGAAGTTGTTAGTTTGTAACACTCCCCTTTGCCGGCAGCATTTTTTATTTTTATTCGTCCTTAAGGAGTATTCTGGCGATATTTATGATGTCTTCGTCCACCACACTGTAGCATATCTCCAGGCCGTTGCGCCGGCCCTCGATTATTCCCGCGGCCTTGAGCCTGGCAAGGTGCTGTGAAACAGTTGACTGGGGCAGGTCAAGGCACTCCTGTATTTTGGTGACATTGCACCCGCCGTCCAAAAGCCCCTTTACTATGCACAGCCTGTGAGGATGTGCCAGCGCCTTGATTTTCTCGGCTTTTTTCTCATAAACTTTCAGATCAATCAAATCAGAAACCTCCTTAAAGGACCAATCTATGTTATATAAATATTATATGAACAAACTCATATCCGATTCCTCGGCGGAACCCAGAAAGGATGCCACACCGCCCACGGTAACACCGTCTATCAGTTCCTCTCTTTTAATTCCCATAATGTCCATGGACATATTGCAGGCCACAAACTCGACACCGTTGCTTTTAGCCTGATCAATAAGTGATTCCAATGAAAATATATCCTTTTTGTTCATCAGATAGCGGATCATTTTGGGCCCGATCCCGGCCATATTCATCTTTGAAAGGGCCAATTTTTTCGACCCTTTAGGCATCATAACACCAAACATTCTGGAAATAAAGTCTTTTTTTACTCCGGGACCGCCGGCCTTCCTCAGGATATTCAGCCCCCAGAAGGTAAAAAACATGGTGACCTTCCTGCCCATGGCTGCTGCGCCGTTGGCTATAATAAACGAGGCGATGGCCCTGTCAAGATCGTTGCTGAATACGATCATGGATTTATTATTATTTTTCTGCGGGGCTTGCGGATTCTCCTTTTTTATTTCTTTTTTTATCCTGGCTGTAAAAACATTTTTTTCATAGGATACGCCCAACAGGTTGTTGCCGGTTGTTTTGCACCAGGTTTTGATATCTTCCTGAAAAGCGGGATCGGTTGCTTGGACTTCCAGAACTTCATTGTAGTCCATGGAGCTGACGGCGTTGAAAACCGCCATAATCGGACCGGGACACTGGAGTCCGCAGGCGTCCAGCTGCAACACCGTATTTTCTTCGCCGGAAGCTGAGCCGGAATCATACCTATTGCCGGAGCCTCTTTTTGACGCTGCTATTTCCCGCAAGGTATCTCCGGCTCCGGAGGATGTGCCCCGGCTGTCCGCTTCTTCGGTTGACTGCTTCAAAGTCGCGGTGTGGTAGGTCTTGTAGCCTCCGCTTAAATTCCTTACGTCCAGAAAACCTTTTTGCATAAGCAGCCTGGCCGCAAGGTATCCTCTAAGGCCCACCTGGCAGAAAATATAGACCGTTTTGTCAGGCGGCAGTTCTCCGAGCCTTTCCCGCAAACTGTCCAGGGGGATATTGACGGCTCCGGGTATGGTCCCCAGCTGAGCTTCCTCCGGCTCTCTGACATCCAGCAGGATATCCTTGCCGGTATCGATGCTGTCCACCTCATCCCAGTGGAATATTGCCGCATCACCTTTTAGTATATTGGCAGCAGTATATCCCGCTATATTCACAGGGTCCTTTGCGGAGGAATAGGGCGGGGCGTATGCCAGCTCCAGCTTTTCCAGGTCGTATACGGTCATACCGGCCCTCATGGCGGCGGACAGCACATCAATCCTCTTGTCGACACCGTCATAGCCGATGATCTGCGCGCCCAGCAGCTTTCCGCCGGCCTTTTCGAAAAGGAGCTTTATGGACATTGGTATGGCTCCGGGGTAATAGCCGGCGTGAGAAGCGGTGTGGGTAAAGGACTTTTCATACATAGCCCCGTTCCTTTTTAAGATTTTCTCGTTGTTTCCGGATACGGCCACGGTCAAATCAAATATCTTGACAATGGAAGTGCCCTGTACGCCTTCAAATTTTTCAGCAAAGCCGCATATGTTGTTGGCAGCAATACGGCCCTGCTTGTTGGCCGGTCCTGCGAGAGGGATGAGCGCCTCGTTACCGCTGATAAAGTCCTTTACTTCAATGGCATCTCCGGCGGCGTAGATGTCCGGATCGGAGGTCTGAAGATATTCATTCACAAGAATACCTCCGGTTCTGCCCAGCTTGAGGCCTGCGGCAACGGCCAGCCCGGATTCGGGCCTGACCCCGATGCCCATAATGACCATGTCGGTTTTCAGGATCTTGCCGCTTGACAGTTTCACTCCGATGGAGTTCCCGTCACTTTCAAAGGCCTCCACAGCGTCCTTTAAATACAATTTTACATTTTTGGCCTTTAAATGCTGGTGGACCAGGGCGGCCATTTCAAAATCCAGAGGGCCGATCACGTGGTCGGCCAATTCCACAATCGTGACATCTACTCCAAGTCCATGGAGATTTTCCGCAACTTCCAGACCGATAAAACCGGCTCCCACTATGACCGCGCTCCGGGGCTTCACATTGTCCGCATACTCTTTGATCCTGTATGTATCAGGTATATTCCGGAGGGTGAAGATCCCGGGGGTATCGATTCCTTCCAGCCTGGGCCTTATGGGTTCTGCGCCCGGCGACAGTATCAGTTTGTCATATGTTTCAGTATATGTTTTGTTGCCGGTTATGCTGAAAATTTCCACTGTCTTATTTTCAGGGGATATTTTCGTGACCTCGGAAAATATTCTCACATCAATATTGAACCGCTGCTTCATTTTTTCAGGTGTCTGCACCAGCAGCTTTTCTTTATCTTTTATGACCTCTCCTATATAGTAGGGAAGCCCGCAATTGGCATAAGAGATGTGTCCGCCTTTTTCTACCAGTATGATTTCGGCGCTTTCATCAAGTCTGCGAAGCCTTGCGGCCGCGCTTGCACCGCCTGCCACACCTCCGATAATAACCACTTTCATTCCCATAGTACACCTCCGTAATATTTGTATATCGTTATATTATGATTTTAGGATATAAATGGTATATTGTCAATTAAATAAAAGTTCGGAGAAGGCTGAGACTTTGAATAAATCCGTGCATAAAATGCATAATAAGGATTGGAGCGAAGCACAGGAGCAGCATTTTTCCGGCAGTGCTCCGAATATGAAACCTTACGCAGGTTGGGAAAAACTTATTACCGGAGGATGTCCATGGACAAAAATAAGAGAAGCAGAAAAACAAAGAGCAGAAAAGAAGACGAGGCTTTCCCTTCAAAAAATATCAAGCATGACCCCCAGGCCGAAAGCGCGAGGGCAAAATTCGGAAAGGACACCGTTGCCGGGGAATGATCATAAGGCATGGCCAATTGGGGGATTTTTATTTGAAAATCCCCAGGAACCCAAATATAATAACGATTACGGCAAAAATCATCCTGTAATATGCAAAACCGCGCAAGGGTTTCTTTTTCAAATAGGATATGAATTTGCTGATAACTGCTATGGCCACTACAAAAGCCACCAGGAAGCCCACAATGAGCGCTGTTATTTCAGTGGCGGTCAGCGTGGCGAGGCCGCCGATTTTTACTATCTTTAAAAAGCTCATTCCAAACATTACGGGTATGGCGAGGAAAAAGGAGAATTCGGCCGATACCACAGTGGAAAGGCCGGCTACCCAGCCGCCGATGATGGTGGAGGCGGAGCGGGACATACCGGGAATTATTGCAAGGCATTGGAAAGCACCGATTATCAGGGCCTGCTTCGGAGTCACATTGAGCCTTTGTTTGGAGGAAGTGTTCGGATTGTTGTTTCTGAACCTGTTTTCGGCATATATCATCCAGACGGCGCCCAGAAACAGGACTATGGCTACGGATATGTAATTAAACAGGTATTTGTCTGCCAGGTCGTTAAACAGGATACCCAGTACGGCCCCGGGAATACATGCGATGAATATCATGAACCAGAATTTAAAGCCTGATTTTTCATATCCGACCTTTGAAGGAAGAAAATTGACAAGGGTGTCCTTGATCTTTCTCCAGTACAGGATCACCACCGCCATTATGGCTCCAAGCTGGATAACATATGTATACATTTCCACATAATTCGGACTTGTACTTTTAAAGCCCAATAGATTCTCAAAAATAATCATGTGCCCGGTTGAAGATATGGGCAGAAATTCGGTAATTCCCTCAACTATACCAAGTACAATTGATTTCAGTATGAAAAGTAAAAAGTCCATTATGTTATTCACCTTTTCCTTATTGATGATAGGTTCTCTTTATAGGTTACAAAACAAACCCGCTTTAGTCAAGCCGTTTGATAATTGGGGCAATATTGCGGAATACCTACATTGAGAGTTTACGACAATTTAATTTGATTTGTCTGATGATAAACGGGTAGAAATTATAGTGGACACATTACCCTACTACCTGTACAATATCTTTTGGATAAAGTTTTTTATCATTGTATGTAAATATACCGGACATGTGAATGGAGAGATATTGTGAGATTGAGAAGAAAACCATGGGCAAGGCCTGAATTGGCGGCGTGTGATTTTTTTATTGACGATCCGCCCCGGCACAGGGGCAGGTGGCGGGAGCTTTTCGGCAACGGTAACCCAATGCATCTGGAGCTGGGCTGCGGAAAGGGCGGATTTATTTCAAAGATGGCCGCCGCCAATCAACACATAAACTATATTGCGGTAGATATAAAAAGCGAAGTGCTTGCGCTTGCCAAGCGCAAGATAGAGTATGAATTTTCTGCCGCGGGAACGGCGGAAATAAAAAATATAAAGCTCATGTCCCAGAATATTGAGCAGATTGACAGCATGCTTGATGAGGCCGACGCCATAGAGAAAATTTATATCAACTTCTGCAATCCATGGCCTAAAAGTCCTTATAAAAAGAAAAGGCTGACCCATGGCAAGCAGCTTGTGAAATATAAGGTCTTCCTCAAAAAAGGCGGCGAGGTGTGGTTCAAAACAGACGATGACGAACTTTTTCAAGATTCTGTTAAATATTTTGAAGAAAATGGGTTCATAATAAAATATACTACGGAGGATCTGCATGCAAGCGGATTTGAAGGAAGCGTACCCACAGAGCATGAAATAATGTTTTCAGAAGAAGGTATAAAAATAAAGTTTTTGATTGCAGTATTGATTTGAAGCTGTTAAGAAGTTTGAATCCTATTTCTGTCAGTTATTAGTAAAAATATATTGTTAAAAACAAATGCAGCTTAAATGTAGCTTAATTAGGGACCATTATAATTATCAAAATAACGAAAAAGGAAAGTGGCATATGGAATTTTACCAACAGATATCAAAATACTACGATGAAATATTTCCTACGGGAGACGAGCAGGTCAGATTTTTAAATGAGATCGCCGGCACTCCTCCCAAGTCCGTATTGGACATCGCATGCGGAACGGGAGGATATTCCCTCGAACTGTGCAAACAGGGCTATGACGTGACTGCGGTGGACCTGGACGGCCGGATGCTGGAGCAGCTGGAAGAGAAGGCACGGCAAAGCGGGCTTCAGGTGAATTATTTGCAGGCAAATATGCTGGAACTGGGAGAAAAGCTGTCTGAAAGGTATGATATGGCCTTTTGCATCGGCAATTCAATAGTGCACCTGGAAAATATGCTTCAAATAAAGGAGTTTTTGTCCGATATAAAGAAGATATTGGATAACGACGGCAGTCTGGTGCTGCAGATAATCAATTTTGACAGGATATTGCTCAGGGATATAAAGAGCCTGCCAACAATAGAAAATAAGGACACCGGGCTGACTTTTGAAAGAAATTATGATTATGACAAGCAGAAGAACACTATTTATTTTAAAACAAGGCTAAATGTGGGGAACAGGACCTTCGACGGCATGGTACCCCTGTATCCGCTGCGCCAGGATGAACTGGTGGAAGCGGCCCAGGAAGCCGGCTTTAAAAAGATTAAACTTTTTGAAGACTTCAACGGAAGCGAATTTGATAAATACAATTCCTTTATGCTTGTATTATGGGCCAGATAACAGGGAGCCCGAAATATAGTTTTGAAGGGGAATATAGCAGATATGAGCAGAATCGGACAGGAAATAAACAAGCTGAGGCTTCAGAAGGGAATGTCTCCAAAGCAGCTTGCAAAAAAGCTGGGAGTGTCGGAAGGTTTTATACTCGACATAGAATCCGGCAAAAAAATAATAAATGACGATATGATCGGCAGGGTTTCAAAGGCGCTTGATTTTGAGCTTGGCCCCATCGGCCTGTTTGCCTCGGACGACAGGCTGAATGACCGGCCTGAGCCCCGCGCTTTAAAACCGAACCCAGGTACTGCGGCGGTAAGGACCGCCGGAAAGACTGCGGCAGATGCCGTAAACCAGCCTGTACAGGAGGTATGGGACGACGCTTTCGGAAATATCCTGAAAACGGTGCCGGTATATGACTACAGAATGGACCGGCTGTTGGACAAAAAGCTTCTGCCCATTGAGAAAAACAAGGTTGAAGGGCAGCAGAAGGAAAAGGTTTTTTATTTGCATATTGAAGACGGAGATATGTCGGGCTTCAGGATTTTTAAAGGGGATAGGGCCTTTTCGGTGCTTACCGGTGAAATAGACGGCGACGGAATATATTTTTTGGAATACAACGGATCCAGAGCGGTGAGGCAGGTTAAAAGGCTGCAGCAGGACAAAATCCTCCTGGTCAGCAACAAAGGGACCCTGGTTACGGAAACCATGGGTATTAAAAACGTCAAGGTTATAGCCAGGCTGCTGAAGCTTGAGATCGTATTGTGACAGCTGCTTTAAGCCGCAGGGCGGGATAATGCAGGTGAAAACCGGCAGTGTCAGGGAGAAGTACATATGCAGAAAATCGTAAAGTCGCGTTCAAAGACAATAGGGCTGCCTCCGGGGAGCCCGGTGCATATCGGAGATAAAAAGCGGGATTCCACGCTGATTACATTGATCGAATACGGGGAAGATTTCTTCCGGCAGAAGGAGACCGGCCTGAAGGAGCTGTCCCGCCTGAAAAACAGGGACACCGGAGTCAGGTGGCTGAATGTGGAAGGGCTTCATGAAGTAGATGTGCTCACTGGCATAGGAGAGATATTCAATCTCCATCCCCTGGTCGTTGAGGATATACTCAACACCGATCAACGGCCCAAAATCGACATAGAAGACGACTATATCTTCATATCGGCCAAAATGCTTTTTTACGACACTAAAGCGGGTGAGTTTGACATAGAGCAGGTCAGCTTCATACTGGGCGGGGACTACATCATATCCGTATCGGAACGGGATACAGACGTTTTCGAGCCGGTCATACGCAGGCTGCAGCAGGGAATGAGCCGTTTCAGAAAGATGGGGGCGGACTATCTGGTGTACTGCCTGCTGGATATAATCGTGGACAACTACTTCACAGTCTTGGAGGGCTTCGGAGAAAAAGTCGAAGTCGTTGAGGATGAAATGGTGGTGCGCACTACCAGCGATACGCTGCGGACCATTCACAAATTGCGCAGGCAGATACTGTTCCTGCACAAGGCTGTCTGGCCCTTAAGGGAGGTGCTGTCCTTTCTGGAAAGAGGGGAGAGCCTGCTGATACAGGAATCCACAGGAATATACATCAGGGACCTGTATGACCACGTAGTGCAGGTAATGGATACCACCGAGACCATCAGGGATATACTGTCCAGCATGCTGGACGTGTACCTTTCCAGCTCCAGCAACAGGATGAATGAAATAATGAAGGTGCTCACAATAATATCCACTGTATTTATGCCCCTGTCCTTTATAGTCGGCATTTACGGAATGAATCTCAAAAACATGCCGGAACTGGCATGGCCCTGGATGTACCCGGTCTTATGGGCGGTGATGGCAGCAGTCGCGGCATCCATGCTGCTCTATTTCAGAAAGAAAAAATGGTGGTAGGCAAATTTGTTTCAACCGCGCCTTTTCCTTCTGGCAAAGGCGGTCTTGATTTTGGCGGATACCATAACCAGTACGGGGATTATTATCTGGAAGGGAACCGCGTAATAGGGGTAGATTTTTTGAGCCCAGTCAAACATTTCCATTATATTGCTGTAAATAATATTTGCCATAGCCATCATGAGAAAGGCCACAGGTGAGACAATATCCCTGTAGTTATTGATGTTTAAAACCCTGGCCAGCCCTTTTGCGGCCGACAGCAGGCAGATGCTGATTTTGACAAAGCCTCCCAGGATAAATATAATGGCAACTACGATTTCAAATCTCTGGATAAAGTCGCCTATATTAAGTGTCCTTACGGCCATATAGGAGGGGAAGTACAGGTCGCTGTTCAGGGATACGCCCAAAACCATTACATTTCTGACGGATATGCTTATCATGAAGATACATCCTATCAAGGTGCCTGTGAAAAAGACATTAAAGGCTTTTTTTGTATTTTTCAGGCTGTTGAACGTGGTGGTGAGGACAACTGTTTCCGCAAAGGGAAATGAAAATATCCCGAAGGAGACGGGAAGGAGGGGCTTGATCCCGTCATAAAGCACAGGTTTGAGGTTTATAAAATTGGCTTTTGTAAGTGAGAAGACAGCAGTTATGATTATAATGGCCATAGCTATGGGAAAGGCAAAGGCTGTCCAGCGCCCCAGAACCTCTATTCCCTCTTTGACCATCCAGATGCAGAAAAGCCCTATAAAGGTGATTATCAGGGAGGGAGGGGTCTCCGGAAAGGATACGACATTGACAAAGCTGGAAAAATTCCTTATTACCAGCGAGCCCAGGTGAAAGGAGTACCACAGGGACAGCAGGCAAATGATTTTGCCGGGAATCTTTCCGAAGGTTTCAATTGCAACATCATAAAGGTCTTTTCCGGGATGCTGCCTGAGCAGTTGGGAATAGACATAATATATGGGAATGGCCATGAAAAATGAGAGCAGTATGGCAATCCAGACATCCTGCTTTGCTTCTCCGCCGCCGCCGATTATTATAAAACTGCCTATAATGAACAGGGATACTATGAATATCCCCTGCCTGTTGGTAATGATCTCTTTGTACATTTTAGTGGTTTCTCACTTTCATAGGTGGTTACGGTATCGGGCCGTTTATATGGCTGAATTCAGTCCGGCAGCCCCCAGATATATGACACGATTTTTTTGAGGGGACCCGCGGGACTGGGTATCTCCACCCCCAGTGTGGACAGCACGTGAACGGTATATGCGGTAAGTATCATAATCAAATACAGCCAGAATATTTTCAGATCCTTCCTTTTTTCAAATATGGGAACGAGATCAAATATTATAAAAAGAGAAACTATTGCAGTACACAGGGAAATAGTAACAGCCATGCTTATCAGTCTCCTTTTTTAATGACTTTTGAACCCAGGGCGCTGTTTTTAATGTTCATATCCACATTTATATGGATTTTCAGCTCCCGGAAGAGATCTTCGTTTTTCTTACGGGAATTTTTCCACACCTGCGGCATATCAGCCTTTATGATTCTTCCGAAGCCGAATATATCGGTATCAAAGTCCTCCTGAACTTTTTTGATTAAAATTTCCAGGGCCTTTTTCAGGCTTTTTTCCGCATCGGCTTCCACCACGGAGCGGTTCTTTTCCTTGATGTAATCTGTGGAGGTCCCTATTTCCGCCAGGGCCACCTCCTGCTTTATGCCGATATTCATTGTGAGCTTGTTCCGGACAAACCCGGGCTTGAAATCCGTTCTTGTCTTGTATATTTCAAGGGATATGTTGTCCTCCTCCCGTGAGGTATGCTCCCTGAGGGTAAAAATCCCCTTTTTGAACCTGTTTATGGCAAATAAAAAATATTTGGTTTCCTCGGGACTCAGAAAGCCCGCCAGCTTATCACCCCTGAATATGGCGATCCCGTCAGGCCGGATGGTCTTTTGGCCCGTATTTTCCTGCAGGCACAGGCAGGGCAGTGTGACGGAGATCCCTTCTTCTTCAAGGTTGTTTATGAGCTGGTATACCTGGATGGGGTAGCTGTTCCCGACTCTGCTCTGGCCTGTTATTACGCTTTCGATATTTTCCGAGCTGGTCTGGGACAGCATGGTGTCTTGCTTTAAAATATCCCCGGCCTTTTCTTCCTTCGAAATAAAGATATACATTTCCTCCCGCATTTCGGCATCACGGAATATCAGATCGATGGGAGCCGCTATCCCCTCAGCAGCAAGGGCCTGGCTTATTATGACCACGTTGGCATGAGCCCAGTAAAGCTTTTTCCCCGAGAAATCGATTATATTCCTGATAGCGTCAAAAACTGTCCTGCCGGTGGCCTCGACGAATTTGCCGGTCTGCTTGGTATCCTTCCCGGTTATTTCAAAATCAGCCAGTTCAACGGTTATCAGATATTCGTCTCCACGGGGGCTTTTATCAATGGCAAATCCGGATACAATGGAAACCTTCTCTATATCCTGATAATTCCAGCAGCCGCACAACTGGGTAGGGCAGGCGATCACCAGGACAAATAACAGTATTGTTTTCGCCCGTTTCATTTTCTTCTGCCTCCGCCGGCTTTACGAAGCCTGTTGTTGGCCGTAATAAATTTGGGCCTGTATTTCATGTATATCCATGGGAGCCTGATGGCGGTATCCTTTATTTCCTGGACTTTGAAGTTTGTAAGTGAGAGCATGTAGGGCACTCCGAAGGAGCGCAGCTCAAACAGGTGGATGAGCAGCCCTATCAGGCCGAAAATATAACCGTAAAGGCCGATGACGGACGAGAACAGGAACAATATGGACCTGGTCAGTATTTCCGCCCCTTTGAGCCTGGGCATGGAGAGGCCCGTTATACCGGTCAGTGCCACGATGATGACTACCGGGGCGCTGACGATCCTGGCTTCCACCGCGGACTGGCCCAGTACCAGCGCTCCAACTATGCTGAGAGCCTGGCCTATGTTCGTTGGCATACGCGTACCTGCTTCCCTGAGTATCTCAAAGGAGATCATGAGCAGCATGAGCTCGATGGCGGTGGGAAAGGGGACGCTTTGCCTTGCGGCCGATATGCTTTTTATCATGGGCGTGGGCACCATCTCCATATGGAAGGAGGTCAGGGACAAATATATTGCAGGGAGGCTGATTGTCAGTATGAAGCTCAGAATCCTCAGCAGCCTGTTGATGGATGAGAAATAAAAATTGATGTAGTAATCTTCATTGGACTGAAAATATTCTATAAATATAAACGGCAGTGTCAGCGCCACAGGACAGCCTTCCACAAGTACGGCTATCCGCCCTTCCAGAAGCTTTCCGCTCACCACATCCGGGCGTTCGGTGCTGCCTATGGTCTTGCAGGGGGAGAGGGGGGCGTCCTTGATAAATTCGGTCAGTGTCCCGGAAGACAGCATACCGTCAATGTCCACATTGTCAAGCCTGTGATTGAGTTCGTTGAGGATTTGTTCATTGACGATGCCCTCTATATAGCAGAGGCAGATTTTTGTCTTTGACTGGGTCCCCACATGCCTGAACTTGAATTTCAGATTGTTGGTGGCCAGCCTTCTTCTGATCATGGACAGGTTAACCAAAAGTGACTCGTTAAAGCCTTCCTTTGGCCCCCTGATGACCTTCTCCCCGTCGGGCTCCTCAATGGCCCTTGTCTGCCAGCCTTTTGAGCTTATTATCAGCGCCTCGGAAAAACCGTCTGCAAAAAAAACGGTATTGCCTGTGACGACCGCTTCCATAAGCGTGTCGATGCAGCCGGATTTTTCAATGCTGTTGCAGTCCAGCACCTGATACATGATGTCATCGAGGGCATTTTTTTCAGAGCTGCCGATGGCGCTTGAAATAACAGGCTTTATTATGTTGTCATTTATGACGGCTATGTCCGCCATGCCGTCCAGAAATAAAATACAGCACCTGATGCCTGTATTCTTATGGCTTTGGAAACGCCGCACAATAAAGGTATCATCGTCTTTAAAGAGCTTTTTAAATATGGCTGTATTGTCTTCCAGACTGCCGGTTATGGCTTTGCGGCCGGACTCCGGCGCCTGCTTTTCAGTGTGGCTGCCGGGCTCTTTTCCGGCGGTTTTGTCCTTCTTCAGTTTAAACATCTGTCGGCCTCCTTTTACGGGGGAATTGTCTGTATGGTTATAGCGGCTGAACATAAAAATAACATATGGTCCGATTAGAACTATTATTAGCAACTTGGATTTAAAAATACCAGTAGGGGTTTTGAGAATCCCGTTTTCAAAAGAGCGATTTCTGCACATTTGTTTTTGGGGATACTTACAGAATTGTAATTTTAAAAGTCATGTATTTGTAATTTTCGCTCCGTATAATCAAGTGTATAAAAACTGACGGCAAAAAACTGACCTGTCAGTTTGAAAAGGCATATCGCGAAATGCTCCTTAAAAATATTAAAGAAATTGATTTTAAGAAAACTATTGGTTTGGTGCGGGCATGTATTTTTTGTCCCGCACCGGAAATGGAGATTGATGATGGAAGTCTTGAAAATTGAAAATTTGACAAAAAAATACGGCAAGGGCCAGAGTGAAGTCATAGCGGTGGACGATATAAGCTTTTCAGTGAGAAAGGGCGAATTTGTGGCAATAGTGGGACCCAGCGGCTCAGGAAAAAGCACGCTGCTCCACCTGCTGGGAGGAGTGGATAGGCCCAGCTCGGGCAAGGTCTTCATAGACGGCATGGATATATACGGGCTCAAGGAAAAGGATCTTTCAATACTGAGAAGGCGGAGGGTTGGTTTTGTATTTCAGGCATACAATTTGATTCCGGTATTGTCGGCTGAGGAGAACATATTGATGCCCCTTCTTCTGGACAACAGGAAGGAAGACCGGCAGTACATCGACGAATTGATGTCCATGCTGGATTTAAAGGAAAGAAGGCGGCATCTTCCCTCGGAACTGTCCGGAGGACAGCAGCAGCGTGTTTCCATCGGGCGGGCGCTGGCAAACAAGCCGTCAATCATATTGGCGGACGAACCCACCGGAAATCTTGATACCCGGAATTCCAGAGAGGTCCTGGAACTGCTCAAATATTCGGCCAGAAAATACAACCAGACATTGATACTCATATCCCATGATATGAACATTGCCGGAATGGCGGACAGGGTAATAAACATAGTGGACGGCAAAATTTCTTCGGACGAGGTGGTAAGAGGATGAATAATTATTCTGCGCTCACTTCCAGATATCTGAAAGAGCACATGGGAAGGACAATATTGACCTTGGTGGGCATAATCGTAGCAATTGCCATGTTCACTGCCATAGGGAGCATCTATTACAGCGAGATGAACAACAAAATAGAGCAGGCAAAAGCCGGGAAGAACTTTGAGGTAGTATTTTATGATGCGACAAAATCCCAGATAAATGTGCTCTCGGCAAATGCGGAAATAAAGAACGGAGGCACGGCAAAGGAGGAGGGTGTTCTTGATATTGACAGCAAGCTCATTACCGATTCCTTGAAAAAATTGAATATAAGGGCTTATGACGGAGCGGCTTTTAAGGATGTATTCCAGGTGGAAATCCTTGAGGGCAGGTATCCTGCCAACAGCTCCGAAATAGTGGTGGACAAAAAGTTTTATGCAATTATGAAGGATAAAAAGCTTGAAAACGTATTAAAGGGACAATTTACAACGGCAAGCGGAGAGTCCGGCCAAAGAGAGTATACTGTTGTGGGTTCATATGAAAGCCCCACGGTGACAAACTGGGCGATAACCTATCTGGATATAAAGACCTCTGAGGATACGGCCGATTACGGGTATTATGCCAACCTGAAGCAAAAAAGCGGCAAGATGGACCTGGCTTCCGAAATCGCGAAAAAGAATAATGTAAAACTGGACATCAACACCAGGCTGTTATACTTGCTGGGAGAAGGCCCGGATAAGAGCAGGAACCACGATATGGACGTAATATTCGGGATAATCGCCGCATTCGTTGTGGTATGCACCGTAGTGGTAATCTACAATGCCTTTAATATATCGGTAATGGAGAGGATAAAGCATTTCGGGATACTGCGGAGCATAGGCGCCACAAAGTCGCAGATAAGGCGGCTGGTATTCAGGGAAGCCTCAATAATGAGCCTGATCGCCATACCTGTGGGAATCATGTCGGGCTTTGCGGGAATAATGATTACATTCAATCTCATTATGGACGGTTTCCTCAATACATTTAAGATAAATTTTTATCCACAGGTAGTAATTGTGGCGGCTCTGCTGGGCCTTGTGACAGTATTCCTCTCGGCTTTCTTTCCGGCCAGGACCGCGTCGAGGGTTTCCCCCATTGACGCCATCAGGGGTACGACGGTTGTAAAGGGAGACAGGATAAAAAGAAGAAGGAGCCTGTGGGCGAAGCTCATATTCAGGTTTGAGGGAGAGGTTGCATACAAGAACATAAAGCGGAACAGGAAGAGATTCTACACTACCTGCATATCGCTTATGATCTCAGTCGTCATGTTCGTATTCTTTTCCAATTTCGTAGACATACTTATTGTAGGAAATGCTATAGTCAGCGACTCCATAAAGGTGGAAGGCGTGCTTTCAGCGGGGCAGGAAGGCGGCAACCGCAGCCAGAGCCTCAGCGGAAGCCTGCCTGATAAGCTGAATACTCTCGAAGGCATAAAAAAGCTGTATAAACTCAATCACAGTACTGTCCCGCTAATAATTAAAAAGGAAAATGTAAACCGTAAGTTTGCCATGTCGTCGGGCTTAATGAGTGTAAAGGAGTATAAGGGGAATTATATTATCGACGGAACGCAGATAATAGGCTATGATAAAAATGCCATAGAGCTCATGAACGAAGATAATAACCTGAAAATCCAATATGAGGACCTTGATAAAAATAACGGGGTAATAATTATAAATAAGTCGGCCGGAACCGATGAAAACGGCAAAAGGTTCTATGATGGCTTCACAAGCTACAGGGCCGGAGATGAAATCCGGATCCCGCTGTTAAATGAGGACTATATAAATAAACAGGAGCCGGAACAGCTGAAAAAAATGGTCGATTCGGGAAAGACCATGACCTTTAAGGTGGCAGGGGTCATAGACTATGAAACCATCGGAGACTCCACCATGTTTGACAGCTACGGCATAATAATGTCAAACGAAAATTACAGCAAACTGACAGGTATAAAAGGCTTTTCCACCATTGCAATGAATTTTGATTCCACCGAATACGCGGAGAAGAATTTTGAGAGGCTGAATATACTGGCGGATGAAAATAAGGCCGCATATACCGACGTCAATGCTCAGATGAAACAAAGCGATAATGCGCAAAGACAGCTGATGGTGCTGGTGTACGGATTTATCGGACTGATAGTCATAATATCTACGGTAAATATAATAAACACCGTTACAATAAATCTTCTGGTCAAGAAAAGGGAATATGCCACCTTTAAGGCCATAGGGATGACCGGTGGCCAGTTCAGGAAGCTGGTTCTGCTGGAAGGCACATTGTTCGGCATCATTGCGGCAATAATCGGACTGCCTGTCGCCTTCCTGCTGACCTATTTCGGGATAATTCAGAATAATCCCCTGGGTTCCATAGGATATAAAATCGCGCTGTGGCCGTATTTCTATGGATGTATCGGAATTGTGGGAATAACCCTGCTGGCCGCTGTGATACCTCTTAAAAAGCTCAACGGCATGAATATAGTTGAGGCATTGCGGATTGAGGAGTAAAATTGTGTAATATAAGACAACGGGAGATGTGCTATGAATATTTTGTTGGTGGAGGATGATGCTCCTCTGGCTATGGGAATAGAATATGCCTTGAAAAAGCAGGAATTTTCAGTATTGACCGCAAAAACCATAAAAGAGGCCGAAGCCCTTTTCACTGAAGAGACCGAACTGATCCTTTTAGACGTCACGCTTCCGGACGGAAACGGCTACGATTTCTGCAAAAAAGTCAGGTTGTCCCGGGATGTGCCCATTATATTCATGACTGCTCTTGATGATGAGTCAAATGTGGTATTCGGCCTGGACATAGGCGGTGACGACTATATCACAAAGCCCGTGAGGATCAGCGAACTGATTTCAAGGATAAATGCTTTAATGAGAAGGCAGAAAAGTTCAGCCGGCAGCGATATCAGATACCTGACAAGCGGAAATATTGTGGTGGAGCCTCTCAAATGCAGGGTAAGCGTCGGAGGGGAGGAGGTATACCTCACCGCCGCGGAATACAAGCTGCTGCTGGTATTGCTGGAAAACAAGGGGCGGCTGCTGGGCAGAAACGCAATTATTGAAAAGCTGTGGGATATCGACGGGGATTTTGTGGATTACAATACCTTGAATGTTTATATGAAAAGGCTCCGGGAGAAAATTGAGACCGGAGAGGAAAAACATATTGAAACCGTCAGAGGGCTGGGATATATCTGGAAGGACGGGATGGAAAAACAGACGTGATTTTCACTGACGCTGAGGCTGGGGGTTATGGAGGCAAAACTATGAAAACACTTAAAAATAAGGAGATCCAACTGGCTATAGGGATACTTGCGGTGTTGATGACAGTCTTCGGAGCCGTTACCATGTATAATGTGAACGGCTTTGCCGAGTCTGTAAATACGCTGCAGCTCAGGCAAAACATAGGTGCCGTCGGAGCTGCGGTAAAAAAATATCCCCAGGCCGAAGCCGAAATCGTCAGGAATTTTACGGTTAGCTTCCAAGGTGATTATGAATACGGCAAAAGCATATTGGAAAAGTACGGCTATAATGAGCAGCTCAGCATTGGCAAAAATGATTTTATAAAAAAGGATCTGAATAAAATCTATCTCAGGTTTCATGTAATGACTGCGGCATTTGCCCTGCTGACGGGAATATTTTTTATCCTGAGCCTGGACAGGATCTATTCCCGTATAAGAAATATCGGGTTAAGCGCCGAAGCTGTTGTAGAGGGAAATTATGCCCCGGTATCCGGCGATATGGAGGAAGGGGACATAGGCTCTCTGGTTTACAGGTTCAATTCCATGGCCGAGAGGCTGAGCGAAACCGTGCAGGCTCTGAAAAATGAAAAACTGTTCTTAAAAAGGCTTATTACCGACATATCCCATCAACTTAAAACACCGCTGGCCTCGCTGGTGATGTTCAACGACATATTGCAGAGCGACAGTTCTCTGCCGGAACAGGAAAGGGCCGCATTTGTGGCTGAAAGCAAAAATCAGCTGGACCGGATGGAATGGCTTATTAAAAATATGCTGAAAATGGCAAAGCTGGAGGCCGGAGTGGTGGATTTCGAAAAGAGATACTCCTATATCGGACAGACTGTGGGGAAAAGTGTGGCCGGGCTCGGGCGGATTGCAGGGGAGAAGGGGATAACCCTCAGAGTATGGGGCCCTGACGGCATCCGGGTCAGGCATGACGTAAACTGGACCGCGGAAGCCATTTCCAATATAATAAAAAACTGTATTGAACACAGCAGCTCCGGGGATGAGGTAAAAATATCCTGGGAGGAAAACAGCGTGTTTGTGCAGATCGAAATACTGGACAACGGTGAGGGGATACCAGGTGAGGAGCTGCCCCGGATATTTGACAGATTCTACAAGGGCCCCAACAGCCGCAATCCG
>JAEWSZ010000079.1 GCA_023397905.1 Bacillota bacterium
GGGCCGCCACTTCAACGGGGGGCGACGGCAGCAGCACAGACTCCGTCAAAGCTCAGATTGATAAAATGAGCCTGGAGGAAAAGGTGGGACAGCTGGTCATCGCAGGCGTTGACGGTTATGAAAACGATGAGCATTCAAAAGAGCTTATAGAGAAGTACCATGTGGGAGGCTTCATTTTCTTTAAGACAAATATACAGGGCACCACCCAGCTTCGCGGCCTTCTCAACTCCCTGAAGCAAACCAACGCTGCCGCAGGCAACACGCCGCTTTTCATGTCGGTGGATGAGGAAGGCGGCAGGGTTTCCAGGCTGCCCGACGATTTCAAAAAGTTCCCCACCAATAAGGTGATCGGAAAGCGCAACGACAGCGCTCTGTCCGGTAAAATAGGAAAGATACTGGGCGAAGAGCTGAGCGCTTTTGGTTTCAACGTGGACTTTGCACCCGTACTGGATATCAACAGCAATCCTGCAAACCCCGTAATAGGAGACAGGTCCTTCGGAGCTACTTCTGAGCTTGTAAGCAAGCTTGGGACCGCAACCATGAAGGGGATACAGTCGCAGAATATAATTTCTGTGGTAAAACATTTCCCGGGGCACGGGGACACCTCGGTGGATTCCCACATAGGGCTGCCGGTGGTGAACCATGACCTGAAGAGGCTGGAAAGCTTTGAACTGAAACCCTTTGCCGCCGCAATAAAAAATAATGCCGATGCGGTAATGGTGGCCCACATATTATTTCCCGAGCTGGACGCCAAAAATCCTGCTTCCTTTTCCAAAGCCATTATTACAGACATACTGAGGAACAGTATGAACTTTGACGGCGTGGTCATAACGGATGACTTTACCATGGGAGCCATAGAAAAGAATTACAACATGGGAGAGGCGGCGGTTAAATCAATACAGGCCGGCGGCGACATAGTTCTTGTATGCCACGGCTTCGACAAGCAGCAGGCCGTTATAAACGCACTGCTCACTGCGGCTGAAAACGGAGATCTGACGGAGAAGAGGATCGATCAGAGCCTTTACCGGATTTTGAAGCTCAAGCAGAAGTACTCTCTGGCCGATGAAACTGCCGGGCCCATAGATGCAAGAGGTATCAATTCGGAAATTACCCAGCTGGGCTTCTGAACTGTTCCCGGATATAAAAATTAAAATATTGCCAATGGGGTTCAGGAAGGCCTTGAGGCCGGGATCCCACCCACGGATCTGCTTAACCTTCGGAACCCGGGCGGACGGGAGGCTTTGCAAACAGCATAAAGGTGGTAATGGCGGCGGTGACAGGGATTACAAGGATTATCCCTATTCCGCCCGACAAGGTCTGAAATATCTCAGGCCCGAAAATCTTTGAATTGAATATACCGGACAGGGGATAATTGGACAGGCCCAGCCACACGATCACAGCCATAAAACCGCTGATATAGGCGAAAAGCATCGTATTTGCCATGGTTCCCAATATATCCTTTCCGATGTTCATGCCTGACCTGAACAGTCCGGCTTTACTTATATCCGGGTTGTTCAGCAGCATTTCATACATGGAGGAGGCTATTGAAATAGCCACGTCTATAATGGCCCCCAGCAGGCCTATGAGGATTTCACATATAAACAGCTTTGAAAAGTTTATATTTACATAATAGGAAAGATTGGAAACACTCACGGGGCCTTCGTTGCTGAAACCCTGAAGTCTGGCGTCGTTCCCCGTCTTGTAGGTAAGAAGGACGGTCAGGAGCACCACAATAAAAACCGACAGCAGGGAGGCCATAGTCTTCCTGTTGATCCCGTTAATGAAAAACAGTGTAACAGAGCTTATTACAATACACGCAAGGATCGTCACCTTTATGGGGTCAAAACCCAAGGTCATTATTTTCAGCATTCCGAAAAAGGTCCCGAAATTCAGCAATAATATAATAAAAGATTTTGTGCCCCTGTTTTCACCTATTATAACCATCAGAAAAAGTAAAATCACCAGCAATATAAATATTACACTCATGGCTTGACTCCAATCTTACGGCGCCCCAACAAAAATACCGATACGTACAATGTGATGGGAATGCTGATAACGATTCCGATACTGCCTGTGAGGGCGCGCACGATCTCCAGGGACAAATGGTAATTGATTATGGTAAGGGCGGAATAGCCGTTTTTCATCCAGATCATAATAATGGGGATGCTTCCGCTGATATATGCAAATACAAGTATGTTTGACATAGTGCCCATCATATCCTTTCCGATCTCTTTTCCGGACCTCATGAGCAGCTTTTTGTCTATGCCGGGATTTTTATCGTACAATTCCTTTATGGCCGACGAAATTGATATGGCGATGTCCATGATCCCGCCAAGGGTACCTATGAGGATCTCTATAAAAAACAGCCGGCTGGGGTCGATGGACAGAAAATCCATCTCCTCGTAATAGATCCCTTTAGCACCGGTGACATGTATAATCAGTATGGCCATCAGCATGGTAAAAAGAGTCGCCGCCATTGTGCCGATTATGGCCGTATAGCTTTTCCTGTTCATACCGCTGACAATCAGGATCGAAAGGATGATGAACAGCAGGCTCGCCGCTGATGCCACCAGTATTATATTGTAATGCTGAATATATAATTTTATCAATAAATAGGAAATAAGGATGTTGAAGAGGATGCTGACCAGAGACCTGAGGCCCTTATACCCTCCGCCCCAGATCAGCAGCAGGATGAAAACTATTGCCGCATAGGCGATGTACTTATCCCGCTTTAAATCCAGTATTCCCGCCGATACAATCCCTTTGCCCGCATCGTCCCTGACTAGAATAAAAAGCCGGTCATTTACCTTGTACCGGGTGTCAAAGACCTGGGAATAAGTGGTTTTGTTGCTCAACTGTACCTTTTCGCCCTTATGGGGGCCATTTATTATTACGGCGCTTATCTGCTGGGTATAAACCTGCTCAGAATTGCCGTACAGGTCCTGCAGAGGTGTGCCCTTGACATCGGTAACGGCGGTGACCTTTGCTATTGTCCCATTGTAGAGACTTTCATCATGGGACACAAAAAAATAAACCGATATGCAGGCTGCCAGCAGGCAGGCCGAGGCAATCAGCCTGCGCCTGTACTGTGTATTTTTTATAAGCGTATTTAATTTGTCAATAAAATTGCCGGTTTTATCTTTCGAAGGTATTGTCAGCATTTAAAATTACACAGGCCTTCCGTATCACATGGATTTTAAAAATAAAAACACGCACTTACCGCGGGTAAGAATAAGGCGTGAATAAACGGTACAATATATATGATACACCTGAAAAAAATTAAAACCAATACCCTTAACATTATTTTCAAGGTTTTAAAAATGGGAAAAGTCAAATTAGTGACTTGATTTATTTTTGATTCACATCTATAATGGTCACAAAAGTCATAAAACATTCTTAATTTGAAACGCATAAATCAGTGCCTGACAAATCTAACCGATGGGGGAATAGTTTTGTGAAAAAAACCTTTTATCTCCGCCACAAATTATGGCTGTCCACATTTTTATTATCTCTGGTCCCCGGCATTGTTATGTTAATGATAGCATATAAGCAGAATACAAGGGTCATGTATGACCGTGCCTGCGAGTCCAGCGTCAACACAGTTTCACAGATAGGAAACAACCTGGAGTATATCATGGACGATGTGAGGGCGCTGTCTCTTTATCTGATCCAGAACAACGAAGTAAGAGCCTTTATGAATTTCTCACCGGACATGCAGGGTGATCTCTATATGAAATATCAGACAAGCATAACGGATTCGCTGATGCATTTTGTGAGCTCCAAAAAAGTAAACAATTCATGGTATATCAAGGGCTTCAAGGACGTGACCCTGGCTTCGTACGGCAATTATCAGTCGCCTGATAAAGAGGTGGTCGAGGTTGGTATGAAAAATAAGGGAATGTATATATGGGTTCCGGATGTAATCGATTATACATATAAAAAAAATGTCAGAGCCTTTTCACTGATACGCCTGTTAAGGGACATCAATAATATTTCCAACAACCTGGGTATAATAAAAATTGATATAAGAGAGGACGAAATAGCCGACCTGTACAGGGAGAAGACGGGAAATGCCGAATTGACCATTGTGGACAGCAATAATATTGTCATATCTTCACTGAACAAGAATTCCATAGGGAAGCCCTTTAAAACCAAATTGGACACCGGCCGGCTGAATAGCAGCGGAGCCGGATATTACACCCAGGAATATGAAGATGTTGATTATTTATATGCCTTCTACAATTTGAAGGACTACAATATAAGAGTAATAAGCGCAACTCCTGTCAGTACGCTGAAAGCCACTTCAGGCATGCCCCTGGCAATCGGACTGGGATTTATTATAAGCTTGGTGTTCTGCACGGTTTTTTCCGGAATCGTATCCATTACCATACTGAATAACCTGACCAAGCTCCGGGTGTTGATGCAGAGCGTTGAAAATGAAAATTTTGATAACTACATAGAAATAAAATCCAACGACGAAATGCAGGAGCTGGCCGAAAGCTTCAACAGGATGTCGGAAAAGCTGAAATTCCTCATAACGGAGGTCTATGCCGGGAAAATAAAGCAAAGGGAAGCTGAAATAATGATGCTTCAGGCCCAGATAGATCCCCATTTTCTGTATAACACACTGGATACCATATACTGGATGGCAAAGGTGGAAAAGGCCGACGAATCGTCGGAAATGATTATGGCGCTGTCACAGCTTTTCCGCATGTCGACAAGGATAAAAAAACAGGTTATCCCCTTGCGGCAGGAAAGCGAATACCTGAAAAACTACATAGTAATCCAGGAGAAGAGGTTTAAAAACTCTATTGAGATAGAAATGAGCCTGGAACCGGATACGCTGGATTGTACCGTTGTAAAGCAGTGCCTGCAGCCCCTTGTGGAAAATGCAATCTGCCACGGCATAGAAAAAAACGGGGGCAGGGGAAGTATTAAAATAGCATCCCATATAGAAGGCGAACTTCTCATTATAACCGTAAGGGATTCCGGCGGAAATATAGATTTAGACGAGATTGAAAAGCTGCTGACATCAAATGAAGAGGAAAACGAATATTTACGGGGCAGTAAAGGCTTTGCCATCCGCAATGTGAACGACAGGGTCAAAATATATTTCGGAAAAAATTTCGGACTTGAATATCGTTGTCAGGACGGCTGCTATACCGAAGCGGTCCTGACATTACCGGTAATAAAAAATGGAGGGCAAAAAAATGGTCAGGCTTCTGATTGCTGAGGATGAATATATTGTAAGGCAGGGGATCATCAACTCTATCGACTGGGAGTCCTTGGGCGTGGAGGTGTGCGGTGAGGCCGAGAACGGCGCCGTGGCACTGGAAATGGCCAAAAGGCTCAAGCCCCATATTGTACTTACGGATATCCGTATGCCCGTAATGGACGGGCTGGAGTTTGTGTCAAATCTGAAAATCTCCCAGCCCAACATAAAGGTAATCGTGTTCAGCGGCTATGACGATTTTTCATATGCCCTGAGGGCAATACGGTTAGGTGTTAACGAATACCTGCTAAAGCCTATTAACGTAGACGAAATCATCAGGATCATAACCGGACTGAAAAATAATATCGTTGAAAAGCTAAGCCAGCTCTCAAAAAAATATTACGCAGATCCCCTGCATCCCCAGAGACTGCCCCAGGTTCAATTTATCTACCTTATCAGGCTTTTTTCCTCGGTTTCCGTAGGCAGGGAGGCGGTGGACCATGCGGCTTCATTTGGGATAAACCTTCCGGGGCCGGAATATAAGGTTATCGTAGCCGATATAGACGACTATATACTTCAGGATGAGCATTGGACGGAAAATGAGAGAGAGACAATGAAAGCGGCCATAATGAATATAATAGACGATGTTTTTAACGGAATGTGGGAGCCCACCGTTTGCTACGGGAAGGGCTGGGAACTGATCATTCTGTTGAGCGGAGAGTCAATTTCAGGGGATGTGGTGGAAAGCCTGTGCAATCAAGTCCTTGAATTCGTCAGAAAATTTATGAGTATCAGCCTCACCATAGGCATAGGCAGCAATTGTTCGGAAGTGGATGAATTGGGGCGGTCTTACAATGAAGCCAGGCTGGCGACAAAAAATAAATCCGTTGCCGGGAAAAATAAGATTTATAAATATTCGGATATTGAAAACAGGAATAATAACGTAAGCCTAATAGCAAGCTTTGGCTATGAAAAGGATTTGAATGCCGCGGTCAGAAAATTTGATACGGATTCCGTAAAGCTCGCTTTGGAACGCATTTTCTCAAAGTATGATGACAATGCGCTCAATTATGAAATGATAAAGGTGGAGTGCGTCAAGCTTCTGGTATCTGTTGCAGGAATCATAGAGGACATAGGCATTAACGTAAACAGGGTATATGGCGGATATTTCAACCCCGTGGAGAAAATAGACAAGCTTGACACCGTTGAAGAATGTTCAAATTATGTTAAAAATGAAATTCTGAAGCTGATGGATCTGGTTGTGAAAGAAAAAAATGAAAATTACAGGATCATCGTGAAAGAATCCATTGATTATATCAAAAAAAATTACACAAAGGATATTACTCTGGAGGAAGTGGCAAGAGAACTTTTCATAACCCCCAGCTATCTGAGCAGGGTGTTTAAAAAAGAAACCGACGTGAATTTTGTAACGTGGATCAACAGGTACAGGGTGGACAGGGCAAAGGAGCTGCTGAAAAATTTGTCTCTGAAGACATATCATATAGCTGAAATGGTGGGATATCATGACTACCGCTATTTCAATATCAATTTCAAGAAATATACGGGATTGACGGCCAAGGAATACAGGGAAGAGCTTTATTCAAAGTAACGGCCGGCCATCAGAATAGGGGTGTGTAAAAAAACACATTCCTATTTTTTTAACTGTTTCTTAAATTTCAATTACATAAATTTGTACAATTGCTACAAAAACAGCTCTGAAAGAGTATAAAAATTTGCACAAAAAGTACAAAATGTGTAATTGTTCATAAGCACCAAAATACTTAATATTTTAGTATAACCATTACCTTAAAGCTTTGGGGTGTAAAAAAATAATTTAGGAGGTAATACAATGAAAAAAAAGAGTAGCATTGTCATGGTCTTTTGTCTGGTTTTAGGTCTGATTGCAACAGGGTGCGGAAGCTCCGGCGTTGCCACGGGATCTTCCGGCGGTTCCTCGGGATCTGCCGCTTCGGCCGGGACGGGCAGCTCCTCCCAGCAGGAAAGCGCCGAATTGTCGGTCTTCGGAATGTTCAATACCCCTGACGCAGATGCCAACGCAAAGGCGTTTGATGCAATGAAGAAAAAGTTCGTTAATGATTTCCCCAATATAACATATAAGGAAGAGCAGATAGCTCATGATGAATACGAGACAAAAATGAAGACCTATGCGGCTGCAAATGAACTTCCTAACGTATTTGAACTGAAAGGCACCATGATACAGAGCCTTGTGGATAACAATCAGATAGTTGAAATAGATCCCATTATTTCAATGATACCTGGCCTGAAAGACGGCTATAAAGCCGGCGTCTTCGATGACTTTACATATGCCGGCAAGAGCTATGCCGCCCCCTTCCAGATGGGCAACAACCATAATATTTTCTGGAATGAGGAAATATTCAAGGAATGCGGGATAGACTCTTTTCCAACCACCTGGAAGGACTTCCTGAGCGCAATTGATAAAATAAAAGCCAAGGGCTACGTTCCCATAGCAATGGGAAATAAGGGAAAGTGGGTCGCAGAATCGCTTATTTACAACACCATAGTGTACAGGTATGTGCCTGTTGACTGGTATTACAGTCTGAGAGACGGCAAGGGCGCAAAATGGACCGATCCGGATGTGGTCCAGGCAACAGAGGAATTCGCAAAGATGGCGAAAAACGGCACATTCAACAGCGACATGAACTCCATTGACAATCTGCAGCAGCGCACTCTCTATTACAATAAAAAAGCGGCAATGTTCATTGAAGGCTTCTGGGCCGTAGACGCCGTATGTGCGGATGCTCCGGAAGATGTGCTCAAAGCCACCCATATAGCACAATTCCCTGCTGTGGAAGGTGCAAAGGGCGCAGGAAACGTAAACCAGGCGGCAGCAGGATGGGGATGGGCTGTGAGCTCCGGACTCAGCGATGCACAGAAAAAGGCGGCGGCAAACTTTTTGAACTATACTACGGGTGTTGACTATGCAAACCTTATTGTGGAAAACAGGGGCCTGCCGGCTTCCAAACCCACAAAGGTAGATCAGGCCAATATGCCCGAATTGTACAATGAACTCCTTAAATTAAACGACCAATCCGTATTTGCCCCCGTATTTGACGTACAGCTTGCGCCAAATGTGGTCGACGCCCTTTATTCCAATATGCAGGAATTGCTGATCGGCTCCATATCGGCGCAAAAGTATTGCGAGCTGGCACAAAAGGAAATGGAAAAAAAGTAATGCGTCAAATGCCATAAAGGTGATTATCCGGGCATGAGCCGGAGGCCATGCCCGGATCACCGGCAACTATAGAAGGAAAAGGAGTTGGAGACTATGGCGGCTAAAAAATTGAAAAGCCCAAAACCTTTGACCTTTGTGCTTTTTCTTGGCCCTATATTGGGATTGTTTCTTTTCGTAGTAGTATTGCCTATATTTGTATCGGGATACTACAGCCTGTTTGACTGGACAGGCGGCAAAAATATGAATTTCACAGGCCTGGCCAATTATGTGGAACTGGCAAGGGACAGGGAGTTCTGGCTGTCCGCCTGGAATAATATTCTGATAGTGATACTGTGTACCGTGGGACAGGTGGGACTGGGACTTATTGTTTCGTTTCTGCTTATTTCACGGGGTCTTAAGTTTAAAGAATTTCACCGGACCGTAATATTTTTCCCGGTTGTGGTATCCGCCATCGTTATAGGGTTTATATGGTCATTGATGTACAACAAGGACTACGGTCTGATAAACTGGTTTCTGACTCTGATAGGCGGAAAGAATTTAATACATCCGTGGCTGGATAATCCCAGCTATATAAT
Organism: Bacillota bacterium; assembly: GCA_023397905.1. Taxonomy (GTDB): domain Bacteria; phylum Bacillota; class Clostridia; order Acetivibrionales; family DSM-1351; genus Ruminiclostridium. Next base: position 9,002 of record JAEWSZ010000079.1, read on the forward strand.
ATTTACCGTCTCGTTGCCCGTTGTGCTTCAGTTTGTGGGATTGTACATGATAATGTTCATGGGAGCCATTAAAAGCATTCCGGACGAGGTTTTCGAGTGTGCAAGCCTCGACGGCTGCAACGAAGCCCAGAAGTCCATTTACATAACTCTTCCCATGATATATGACACCTTTAAAGTCGCTGTTATGATCTGCGTGTCGGGCACCATGAAAATATTTGATCACATACTGGTACTGACAAACGGCGGTCCCGGAAAGAGCTCGCAGGTACTGGCGCTGTATGCTTACAATATATCCTTCGACAGGATGAAGCTGAGTTATGGCAGTACCATAGCCATAGGGATCCTTGTCCTCAGCTTTATATTGACCCTGTCTTCAAGAGCGGCACTGGGGGGGAAGAGATATGAATGACAAAGCTAAGATAGTTAACCGGCGGATTGTTGATTTTTTAGTCAACGCTGTTATGATGATCTTCTCAGTTTTCTGTATATTTCCTTTTATATGGATGTTTTACTCATCCTTTAAAACTGAGGCCGAGTTTGCGCAGAATATAATTTCACTGCCCCGTTCGCTGCAATTCAGCAATTATTTAAAGGCGATCAATACGGGCAAATTGGGATACTATGCCGTTAATTCATTCTACAACTGCATCATTACCGTTGTAATCGTAGTGTTTATTGCCTTCATTGCGGCCTATTTTCTTTCCAGGTTCAGCTTCAGGGGCAGAAATCTGGTATACGGGCTGTTTATGCTGGGAATGCTCATTCCAGTGCATTCGCTGATGATTCCTATTTTCATGGAGTTCAAGGCTCTTGACTTCCTGGATACGAGATTTACACTTTTGCCGGTTTATATAGCGTTTGGATTGCCAATGGCCATATTTCTGATGGAGAGCTTTATAGGCGGCATACCCACAGAGCTTGAAGAGGCGGCGACAATAGACGGCAGCGGCATGGTAAGGTCAATGTTCTCGGTCATTATGCCGCTTTGCAGTCCTGTTATTGCGACGGTGATCATTCTGACCTTTATGGGTACCTGGAATGAATTTCCCTTTGCCCTCATTCTTGTCAAAGCCGATTCGCTAAAGACCATCCCTGTGGGCCTGAGAAATTTCCAGGGGGCATATACTGCAAAATACGCACAGTTTATGGCCGGCATGATAGTGGCTTTGCTGCCTGTCATCATAGTATACGCCATTTTCTACAAGAAAATCATTGTGGGCATGACCGCAGGATCGGTCAAGGGATAACCAAACCGTGTTTTGGAGTGCTGTAAAAGACAAATTACAAGGAGAGATCATATTATGCTGGAATATAGAAAAGTAGTGTTTGTAAAACCCTGGGAAGTCGAATTGCAAAAGGACATGATTGACGACAGGAATATCCCGTCGGGCCATGTACTGCTGAAAAAGCAGTACACCCTCATAAGCACCGGAACCGAGCTGGCCTGCCTTTCAGGGGGAGAGAGCTGGTTCCCGCTCCCCGGCGTTATGGGATACTGCTGTATAGGCGAGATCGTCAATAAAGCAGGTGATGTCAATGATTATGACATCGGAGATAAGATCTTTTGCTACGGTTCCCATACGGAATATGAGATACTGCCGGCAAAGGGTATTTTTCTGAAGGTGCCCGAAGGGCTGGAGGCCAGATATGTTCCTTTGGTGAGAATGGCAACCGTTGCCGCGACATCGGTAAGAACGTCAAACATTGAATTCGGGGATTATGTCCTGGTTACCGGACAGGGGCTGGTGGGCAACATGGCCGCACAGCTTGCCAAAATCCAAGGAGGAATAGTGATCGCGGCCGACATATGCCAGAAAAGGCTTGATATTTCAAAAAAATGCGGTATCGACTATACTGTAAACAGCAGGGAGTGTGACCTGGAGGAGGAAATCAGGCGGATAACTTCAGGCAAAATGGTCTCGACCTGCATCGAAGCTACGGGACTGCCGTCAATTGCTGCAGCGGATTTAAGTCTTATAGCGAAGAACGGAGAAATCATATTTCTGGGAAGTCCCAGGGCAAATTACAGCGTGAATCTGACAGAGGTCCTGAACCATTGCCATCTGGCCGACTTCAATGTGACTTTTAAAGGCGCTCATGAATGGAAATACCCTGTAAATGAAGACAGCTTTGTCAAGCATTCCCTGGAGAGGAATTCAAAAATAATGTTTGAATTCTTTAAAAATGGGCGAATAAGCCTGGAGAGCCTGATCACGGAGACCGTAAAGCCTGAAAAATGCATTGAGGCCTATGACAATCTGAGAAATAAGAAGGATGATTACATGGGAATAGTCTTTGACTGGCAATAAATAAACCGGCGGATTATAGATGAAGCTCAGGAGAGCCATATAAATGAAAAACATGAAAGAGAGGTCTTGTATATGAATATCGCATTACAGCTGTACTCCATAAAGGAAGAGGAAGAGGAGAACTATGAAGGGGCTGTGGAAATGGCCGCAAGGGCAGGGTACAATTCGGTTGAATTTGCCGGATACTTTGGATATGATCCGGCTTCCATGAAGAGATTATTGTCAAAATACGGTTTGACGGCCGTTTCATCCCATATTGGAATCGACAGGTTCAGAAATAATTTTGAGGAAGAACTGGAGTATGCGGTTAAAGTGGGCTATGGAATGATAGTGTGCCCATGGCTTGACTGCAATTCACCTGAAGAAATCAAAGCTGATGGGGCCGTACTTGAAAAGTGCGCGTTGCTTGCGGCCGAAAAGGGGATCAAAGTAGGTTACCACAATCATAATCAGGAATTTAATAAGTTTGAAGGAAAATATGCGCTGGATATTTTGCTGGAGTCGGCGCCCTCCGTGATGCTGGAGCCAGACCTGTTCTGGATCGCCTACGCCGGAGTGGATCCGGTGGGATACATCGAACCCTATGCCAGGGAAGGCAGAATATGCGCCATACATGCCAAGGAGATATCGGAAAATTTGAAGGACAACGTATACATAGGCGAGGGCGTAATAGATTTTAAAGCCGTAGACGAACTGGTTGACCATAGGAAAATTCCATATATAGTTGAACAGGAGGAATATACCACAGACCATTTCGACGGTATATCGAAAAGCTGCCAGGGCCTGAAAAAAGTACTTTGCGTTATTTCCTGACCATATAGACAGGCAGAAAGTCAAAATCATCGTTACAGGAGGATGACCATAATGCAGAAAATAAAAGCCGGCATTATCGGGACGGGATTCATAGGACCGGTTCATGCAGACGCGCTTCGAAGACTGGGCTTTGTGGATGTGGCAGCTATTGCGGATATCAACCGGGATATTGCGGAAAAAAAGGCCGGACAGCTCTATATACCGGAATATTACGGCGATTACCATGAGCTTTTGAATGATAAAGATATTCAATGTGTACATATATGCACCCCGAATTTTACGCATTTTGAAATCTGCAGGGAAGCTCTTCTTTCCAATAAGCATGTGGTCTGCGAAAAGCCCCTGGCAGTGAGCGCGGAGCAGGCCCGTGAGCTTGTGGAGCTGGCAGGCGAAAGAAAGCTCGTCAATGCCGTACATTTCAACCTGAGATTTTACCCGCTGATACACCATGCCAAAGCTCTGATTGAAAGCGGAGAACTGGGAGAGATAATTGCTGTAAACGGCTCATATCAGCAGGATTGGCTTTTGTTCCAGACGGATTACAGCTGGAGGCTGGAGCCTCAATTCAGCGGTGAGTCCAGAGCTGTTGCGGATATCGGTTCTCACTGGTGTGATATAATTGAATATGTATCCGGCTTGAAAATAAAACAGGTGTGCTCCGACTTTGCCACTTTTTATCCTATCAGGAAAAAACCTTTAAAGGCGGTGGAGACATATTCCGGGAAAGTTCCGGAGGAACAGGAGTATGAGGATATTTCCATAAGTACTGAAGACTATGCTTCGGTGCTGCTGAGATTTGACAATGGCGCCCATGGTTCCATGACTGTGAACCAGATGGCGGCAGGAAGAAAAAACAGGCTTTTATTTGAAATCTATGGTACGAAGAAGTCAATATCATGGGATTCGGAAAGTCCAAACAGGATGTGGATAGGCAGAAAGGACGGAAACAATGAGGTACTGATCAAGGATCCGTCCCTGCTGGAGCCATATGCAAGAGAAATAACCGGCTTGCCCGGAGGGCACAACGAAGGCTTTTATGACACATCAAAGCAGATGTTCGGGAAGGTATACCGCAGTATTATGGAGGGCGGAAGGACGGAGAAGGATAAGGAGCCGGATTTCCCCACATTCAAGAGCGGATACAGGGAACTTCTGGTCTGCGGCATGATTGTCAAGTCATGGAAAGAGCAGAGCTGGGTAAATGTTTAAGTTTCGGATTTTGGTATCAGTTATAGAACAAGGTAGGAATATGAACAGATGGAGTTGATTATATGAAAGCAGCCGTATTTCACGGAAAGCACGATCTGAGAGTGGAGGAGGTTCAAATGCGCCGCCCAGGGGCCGGTGAGCTGGTTATCAAGATAGAGGCCTGCGGGGTCTGCGGAACGGACCTTCATATTTACGAGGGCGCCGAAGGTGCTGCTCAATGCGTACCGCCCACAATCCTGGGGCATGAGTTTTCAGGGACCGTCTTTGAGGTAGGTGAGGGAGTAACAAACTTTAAGCCGGGAGACCGGGTATGCGCAGATCCCAACGATATGTGCGGAAAGTGCTATTATTGCAGGATTGGGAAGGCACATTTCTGTGAAAATATGGTGGGTATCGGAACAACTGTTGACGGCGGGTTTTCAGAATTCTGCACCGTACGCGAAAAACAGGTTTACAGCATAGGAGAAACCCTATCCTTTGCCGAGGGCGCCATGGCGGAGCCCATTGCCTGCTGCCTGCACGGAATGGACCTGGCGGGGGTGAAGACGGGGGATACGGTTCTGATAACAGGCGGAGGCACAATAGGGCTTATAATGCTGCAGCTGACAAAGCTTTCAGGGGCGGCGAAAATTATTGTGATAGAGCCTGTGGAGGCAAAACGGGATATGGCTTTAAAGCTTGGAGCCGATATGGTGGTAGATCCCTTTGGACAGAATGTTGAAGAGCTTCTTAAAAAAGACGGCGGCCGCATTGATGTGTCCATAGAATGTGTGGGCCTGAAAAATACGGTTATGGATGCGGTCAGATATGTGGGCAGGGGCGGAACGGTAATGATGTTCGGACTGACCCATCCGGATTGTGAAATACCGCTTAAGCCTTTTGACGTCTTCAAAAGGGAGATAGTCTTAAAAGCGTCCTTTATCAATCCGTACACCCAGAGCCGCGCTGTCGCGCTGCTTCAATCCGGAAAAATAAATACGCGTGATCTTATTACGGATCACATAAAGCTTGATGATATAAAAAAGGTTTTTGAAGACAAAAGCTACAGAAGCCGAGGGAAAATAATAATCGAACCCTAGAAAAACCCAAACCGGTTTCAGCTTCATTGCCGGGCTCTCCTGTTCCTGACCGGTCCGGACTGTTTCAGGACAGCATTTGTTAAAAAAATTTAATGATTGGCAATTCCATTACATTATTTGGTATAATGTTTATAATTGCCGTAAGGGCATGAGGCCGCGGTGCGAAAGAGGATTTTCGTATTCCGCACTGCGTTTAAGGCCTGAGGTATCTCTAAATTTCATTAACATTTGCGTAAGCGCCGGATAATATGGCGCAGATATGGAGGTAAGCATGAGTTTGGTATTGTTTTCATCGGTAAAGTATGACAAGTATGACAGCAGTGTTACATTACCTGCGAAATTCGAAAGACTGATTGATAAAATGGAGCTTGAGAATGTGGTAAAGGGTAAATGGACTGCAATCAAAATGCACCTGGGAAGAGGGATCGGATATTCAACCATCCACCCTCTCTTTGTAAAAATATTGGTGGATAAGCTAAAAGGTTATGGCGCAAAGGTTTATATCACGGATCAGGAAACCTCAGGAGCCAGAAACCGCGGATATACGGAGGAGTTTTTAGGCGCGCCTATTATCCCAGTCTGTGGAACCATGGGAAAGTATTTTTATGAGAAAAAGGTTGATTTCAAAACCTTTAAAAACGTTGACGTAGGCGGAAATATCCATGACGCCGAGGTCATGATAGACCTGTCCCACGTAAAGGGTCATGGAGCCTGCGGATACGGCGGTGCCTGTAAGAATATTGCAATGGGCTGCGTTACGGACAGGACCAGGCAGCAGATACATGGCCTGGAGGGAGGCATTGCCTGGAATGCGGATCTGTGCACCCACTGCGAACTGTGCATAAACAGCTGCAACCACAATGCGAATAAGTTCAAGGAAAATGGCGAGTATGAGGTGTTTTTCCATCACTGCACCTTCTGCCACCACTGTGTGAAAATATGCCCTACCGGAGCCATAACAAAGACATCGGACAGGTATGAGGATTTTCAGACCGGAATGGCAGTCTGTACCGAGTCGGTGCTTGAGACCTTCGAGCCCGGAAACGTATTTTACATAAATTTTCTGACAAATATCACAGCTCTGTGTGACTGCTGGGGGCTTACCACTCCTTCTCTAGTGCCGGACATAGGGATTATGGCCTCTAAGGATATTGTGGCCATTGAAAGGGCCTGTATAGACGCCATAAAGGTGGAAAATCTCATTGCGGACGGGGTTCCCCAGGGCCATGAATTGGGCACGGAAGGCCACCTGTTCCAGAGGCTTCACGGAAAAGATCCCTATATTCAGCTCAATGAACTTGAGAAACGGAAGCTTGGAACACAGAAGTACAATCTCGAAGAAATATATTAATAAATAGTCTCTTAAATAAGTCTCCAAATGACTTTTGGTTGCATATTATGCAATAAAAAGTTAATTTTGGAGTGATTTTTTTGACTAAATTTAGGGTCGGAGATATTGTAACCAGAAGGTCTTACGGTGGAGATCTTCTTTTTAGAGTAGTAAACATAATACCAGACTGTGACGGTTCTGATTGTTATGTCCTAAGGGGTTTGTCTTCCCGTATAGAGGCAGACTCCAAAGCGGATGACCTGGAAAAGCAAGATACAAGGGCTGCATATTCTAGAGCATACAGAGAACTTAATCAGGCTAAAATTAGTATAGAATGTGATGCTCCTGTTTTTAGAAGTTTTTTCAGCAGGTTGAGGAAGAGACCGGGCAAGATTTTGCATATAGACTCTGCGCAGGATTTTATGGACCAATGTATGGGCTTTTACAGGGAAAGCAAAATCAATTGTTACGGGAAGTGGGTAAGCGAGGATCGGCAGCCCTCTGTGGTGAGGCAGTACCTGCGCACTTACAGGCCTAATATACTGGTTCTTACAGGGCATGACGGCTTGAAAAAGAACGCTAAAAATATTCACCTGCTGGACAGCTATGCGAATTCATCCTATTTTATCGAATCCGTCAAGATTGCCAGGGAGTATGAGCCGGACCCGGATAAACTGTGTATTTTCGCAGGTGCCTGCCAATCGTACTATGAGGCTATCATGCAGGCCGGGGCGAATTTTGCAAGCTCGCCCAGAAGAGTGCTGATAAATGCAATGGATCCGGCAATTGTGGCTCAAAAGGTGTCAATTACCGACAGTTCCACCATTCTGGAACCAAAGTCTGTAATAGCGCTGACTATAACCGGCAGCAACGGCATAGGCGGGACAAATACAAGGGGGCAGTTCAAGTAGCGGCGGGAAGTGCAGAAGCGTATGAGTACGGGAGTATGGCAGAATAGCAGAGTAAAGGTATAGAATGATGCAGGGCCGGCGGTTTTCAAGTATCGCCGGCCTGATTTTGTCTTTTGTGCAAAAAAAATGCCCGGCAGTTTGCCGGAGCATTTTTAGGGGGTTAAAATGTATTTTGTGGGGTCAGTTATAGTTATTGCCTTTTTTGTATGGTCTTATACATTTCTATAAAAGTTTTCTTTTTATTTTATTAAATGGTTTGTTATCTTAAATTAAATAATCTCAATAAAATAATAGGTAATAATTAAAATTGATTGTATGGGACAATACCGGAGGGAGCTTTTTATGCGGCATATATTTCCCCGGAAGGATTCATGATATAATTACAGATACATATAATACAAATACTGTGATTATTCGTATAATATAACAACAGCAACAGGTGGACTCATGCTAAAGATGTATTTAAATTGTGCAATGATAAATATAGTTTTTGAAACTGTGGGGGAGTAGCGTGAAAAAAAGAGTATTTGCCATAGTGCTTATTATCGTGTTTGTATTTACCTCGACCGCCGGCATATATGCCAAGGGCGCCAGGTCCTTCGGAGGCAGCCGTTCGTTTTCCAAGTCCTTCAGCAGCAGCTACAAGGGATCTACTAAATCCGTGTTCGGAAGTAAGAAAAGCAGCGGCATTTTCGGATCCTCAAAGGCCAAGAGCAGCACTTCCAAAAGCAGCAGCTCCAGAAGCATACCGGGGTCAAAGTCCTACAGCGGTTCGTCAACCGGCGGTGCGGCCGCAAAGGGGTTTACCAGCAAGTCATCAACTAAAAAGTATTCATATATGCAGGATACTTATAAAAAGCAGACTTCAAGCAAGAACTTCAATACTTACAAGCAAAAGCTGAACAGCGAGCAGCAGAAGGTATACAATGATTCCATGAAACGCGATTTCGGGATGGGGTCAAACCGGATGGGCTTTGAAGAGGCCATGCGTACCAGAAGCTCCAGGATAAATTCCTTCGGCTCCAGACCAATATTTGTAAATGTAAACACAGGCGTGTTTGGAAGCCCGTTTTCTTACGGATATGCCTATGTGGGCCCCTGGGATCTCTGGTTTTTGATGAGGGCCTCGGAGTTGTTCTGGTTCCATCACTGGAATGAGATCTCACCTTACAGGGATTATTTTGACCAGCAGCAGTATGAAAAGCTGGAAACCCGGGTAAAGGAGCTTGAACAGCAGGGAGTGCAGAGGGACCCCGACTATATGGACCCTGGGGTCGACCCTGACCTGCAGCTGTCCCAGCAATATCAGGAGGCCAACATCGACAAGGTGTACTACACCGATAAATACCCCACAAACTCCGCAAGCGCAGGAACCGCCGTGGTGGTTATTGTCATAACAGGCGTGGCTCTGGTCATTGTCATCAGGAAGCTGTCAAAGCCTAAACGCAAAAAGTCCCACTATAGCAGGATCTATTAGCAATACTTTTATACAATGCTGTAGAATGTCTGAAAAGATTATTTGACTGGTTATTCAGATGGATTATTTGGGAGGTTAAGCATGTTTGATTTCCGGAAAAAGACCGATGCATCGGAAATATTAAATCCGCTAAATATAAACAAGAATTCCATGATTGAGTTTGATCTCAAGGAACTGGAACTGGAAGGCTTCTTCACCTTTGAGAAGATCATCCAGATGGAGATGGGAGAGCAGCCCTATACCAGATATCTCTTATATTCAAAGGTGGATGAGTCCGAATATATTTTTGAGGTGTATGCTTCTCAGGAAGAGGAAGGGCTGCTGGAGACATATATGTACTTCATGGACGACACCATTCCATTTTCGGAGGATTTTCTTGAGGTGGTGGGACAGAAATACCTGACCACACCTGACGGCACGGAATATGAACGGTGTGTGATGCCTGAGCGGGATTGCAGAATAGATGGCGGCAAAGGGCATATAAAGGTGCTTGACCTGAATACGGGGAAGGTCACTAAAAAGGTTGAGGTTGAAATATGGGATTACCAGAGGGACGCGGAAGGCGTTACGGAATATCTCAACATTGAAATGATGAAGGATGACGGAATGTTCAGGATATTTATAGGGCAGAGGTTTGAAGGAGCGCTTTACAAAGTGTACCAGGGCCTGGACAAGGATTGAGCAAAAGAACAATTTTGGGGGGATGTTAAAAATGATACAGTATTTAAGCTTTTTTCTAAAGGACCTGTCTTTCAGTTTTGTTATACTTACGGTGGGGTTTGTGCTTGGATGGATTATATACAATAATATAGTTCTCTACGACGTATCCTTGAAGGAGGCCTTGTTTACAAGAGACAACCTGGCCGTCTGGGTGGAATTTATCGGAGCGTTTGTTTTTCCGGTGCTGTACCTTGCGGGCCATGGGCTAAAGGGCTCGGTAAGTGACAATATATTTGTGGATCTGGCCGTATGCCTGGGGTATACTATTTTTTACATAGCCATTCTGACCATATTGAGACTTCTGTCCAAATACATGGTAAATCTCATAAATGCCAGAGACAACCATGGGAAGATATGCCTCAACAAGGAAATATGCGAACAGAAAAATATCGGAGCTGCTCTGTTTTCGGTATCGCTTTCGGTTATATTTGTAAATGTGATCAAAAATATAGACTTCATTGATATTATAAACGGACTGGGAGTGGAAATACTTATCAAGATTCTGGTGGTCCTGGTGTTTATGCTGGCGGCGCTTGTGTGCTATTCCTTTGTTCTCAGGAGAAAGACCACCTTGTTCAAGGAGCTGTTTATAGACAATAACGCAGCGGCGGGCGTAGGGCTTCTCGGCTTTGTTTTTGCGGTCCAGACCATAATTTCAGGTATCATGTCTTCCTACAAAATGGACTTTGAACTGCTCACGGTTTCGGTGGTAATAGCTGTCAGCCTGATAATTTTCGGGATTCTGTCAGTGCTCTTCAAATTAATATTTACCGGCATTGTCAAGGTGGATATATGGAGTGAGATTTATGAACAGGACAATTTCGGGGCGGCCCTGGGCCAGGCTGCGCTGTACATAGGAATAGCGGTTATAATAGTGAATTTCATAGCGTAGCAAACAAATTTGTACGGAGTATTAAAATATCCCGGCAGCCTCCGGAAAATTAATTGTTAAGAACATACAACCACACTATTCACATATTATTAATATTTGTTATACAATTTTAACATTATTTTTTGAAAATCATGGTATAATAATAAGTGTAAAGCCATTATAAGCTTTTTCATTTTGTTCCTCCTTTAAACATATTGATTTGTTTTTTGTTACTTAGGGCACCTGTTATCAGGAATTATTATAAATTATAAACTGAGGTGCTTTTTTTCTGCTTGTAAATATTATCAGGAAATGATTTACATATATTTACAATGCGATTTCTATTGATATGGGAGGATATTTAGGTTATAATGTGTTAGGTGCGAAGTCAATTTTGGCCGTACTAGATGGGGAGGTAGCGGTGCCCTGTACCTGCAATCCGCTATAGCAGGATTGAATTCCTGCCCAAGGTTTAAGTGTGTAGTGCCTGACCTTTACAAGTGGCAATGAAAATTGGGTCTTGCGCAATAGAAGTCTGTGAACCCCGTCAGGTCCGGAAGGAAGCAGCGGTAAGCGGTAAATTCTGTGTGCCGCTAGGTTACCTGGTTAGAGTTAACTGTGAATGAAGCTCCGCTTCTATGGTAACGGCTATATATTTCTATCGACGGCGGGTGTACGGCCATTCAAATATATCTTTAGAAGAATTAACTGCGGCCTTTATAGGTGCCGTGAAAATAAGCCTGTTCATAAAGTCAATTACGGCTGAAGCCTCCGCTTTAAAGGTGGATATGCGTTTAAAAGTATTTTTAAGCCAGGTTTCAGCGGCCGGTTCCGGCCTGCGGCAATTGATTTTGGATGGGCTTGTATTATTTTATTAACGGTATGCTCCGGCGCTTCAACAGGAGGCCGGTTCCGCGTATACGGATACATGGGCCATCGTCGGCGGGGGCTTGTTATTCCCGGCGATGATATATAAAATATATAACAGGTAGAAAAATCCGGCCGGCAGATGCTTTAATGCTGTCTGGCTTTATGGAAGGAAGGATGGGGATATGTCCTATACAGCGCTGTACAGAAAATGGAGACCTCTTGTGTTCGAAGATGTAGTTGAACAGGAACATGTGGTCAGAACAATTAAAAATACCGTGAAGTCGGAACGTATAGCGCATGCATATCTTTTTTGCGGCACAAGAGGCACCGGCAAGACGACTATGGCCAAAATATTTGCCAGGGCAATAAATTGCCTGAGCCCAAAGGACGGAGATCCGTGCAACGAGTGCGAAGTGTGCCGCGGAATACTGAGCGACTCCATACTGGATGTGGTTGAAATAGACGCAGCCTCCAATAACAGTGTTGACAATATAAGAGAGATCCGTGACGAGGTGGTTTATGCGCCATCACAGGCCAGATACAAGGTATACATAATAGACGAGGTCCATATGCTTTCGGCGGGAGCCTTCAACGCGCTGCTGAAAACGCTGGAAGAACCTCCGGCGCATGTGGTTTTCATACTGGCTACCACAGATCCACATAAGCTGCCGGCCACAATACTTTCCAGATGCCAGAGGTTTGATTTCAAAAAAATCACATCCGACGGTATTGCCGAAAGGATAAAAATAATTGCGGAGGCCAGCGGGATCACAATTGAAAATGATGCCGCGCTGCTCATTGCCAGACTGGCCGACGGAGCTCTGAGAGACGCTCTGAGTATACTGGACCAGTGCATCTCCATGGGAAAAACCAACATAGTCCATCAGGATGTGCTGGATGAAATAGGCATAGTCAGCGATGATTTTATATATGAAATAGTTGAGAACATTAAGGATAAAAATGTTGAAGGCCTGGTAACGGGAGTAGACAGGCTATCTTCCAACGGCAGGGATATTTTGAGATTTGCTTCGGATCTGGTAATGTATTTCAGGAATCTTTTGGTCTGCAAGCTGACAAAAAACCCTGTGGACATATTGGACATAAGCAAGCAGTATATTGAAAAAATGATGCTCCAGGCAGAGGCTTTTTCCAAGGAAAGGATAATTGCCGTAATAAAGGAGCTTTCTTCCTTTGAACCGCAGCTCAAGTACGCCCTCAACCAGAGAGTATTTCTGGAGGTAATGCTCATCTCCCTTAGCGTAGGGAGCCTTGGGCAAAACAGCGATACCGGCGACCTTCAGGACAGGATTTCAGATCTGGAAAACGCCATACGCTCGGGCAGTATCGCCGCTCCGGCCAGAGCTGCCAGTGTGCCGGGCAATGGCGTAAATACGGGGATTACCGGTCAGGCTTCGGGAAAGGTTCTTGACAGGGTACCGCCGGTTCCGTTTGCCGAGGGCGCAGCTAAACAGTCTGATGGAGAGCTTCCGGCGGAGGTAATGAAAAAACAGGAGGACATGGGGGATAAGAAGCAGGCTTCGCACCAACAGCTGGAAGTATGGCCGGAGGTCATATCGGAGCTGAAATCCAGCGGCAGGATGATGCTCGCCACATATCTTGCCTCCACAAAGGCTATTGCTGCCGATGAAACCACGATTATGGCGGTTTTCCCCTTAAATGCCCGTTCTTTAAAGGATAATGTATCGAAACCTGATAACAGCGAGGTTTTGCGTGATATTCTCAGCAAAAAACTGGGCAGGCAGGTGAGGATAAAATGTGTGGACGAGGATGACCTGGAGGACCTGGTTCCGGAACAGACTGAAATGAAAAAAGATACCCAGGAGAGCAGGCTGCTTAAAAATGCGAGAGAAATTGCAGATAAGCTCAATGTTCACCTTGATATAATAGATGAATAAGATATAATATTAACTATAAATTGCCTGTGGGAGTGCAAATCTCCCGCATGGGCACAAACATGCAGGAGTGTAATTAAAAAACAATAAAATTCCATAAACAGGAGGATGTAATATATGGCAAGAGGCGGATTTCCGGGAGGCGGTTTTGGCGGAGGCTTCGGAGGAGGTAATATGAATAACCTCATGAAGCAGGCTCAGAAAATGCAGAAGGATATGGAAAAAGCCCAGCAGGAGCTGGAGACAAAAACTGTGGAGGTTTCTGTTGGCGGCGGCGCCGTTACAATAGTTGCTACAGGTAAAAAGGAAATCAAGGAAATAACCATAAAGCCGGAGGTAGTCGATCCGGATGATGTTGAAATGCTTCAGGATCTTATAATGAGCGCCGTAAATGAAGCTATCAGAAAAGCCGATGAGATGATGAACTCCGAGATGGGCAAAATTACGGGGGGCATTCCGGGGCTGTTTTAAGAACGCAGAGTACACATTTAGTGTGCAAACCTATTTTCACAAATCCAAAAGCAGCAATTGGCATTTTGATTTGGCAAATATGGCGTATATTCGGGGGTATGCAGCTTGAAGGATCTAGTTCAAAAAGCGATGCGTATCCAGGAACACGGAGGTCAGGATGGATTACTATGCAGTACCTGTGGCAAGGCTTGTAGAAGAATTTCAAAAATTACCTGGTATCGGACATAAGTCTGCCCAAAGACTGGCTTTTCATGTTATAAACATGCCGGTCGAAAAGGTGCAGGGACTGGCAAATTCCATACTTGAGGCCAAACAGAAAACCAAATATTGCTCCATATGCAGCAATCTCACCGACGTGGATCCATGCCCGCTGTGCAGCGGTACTTCCAGAGACAGATCGGCAATATGCGTGGTTCAGGACCCAAGGGATGTGGTTGCCATGGAGCGCACCAGAGAGTTCAAAGGCCTTTATCACGTACTGCATGGAGCTATTTCTCCCATGATGGGCATAGGGCCTGAGGATATACGCATAAAGGAGCTGATACAAAGGCTTGGGGGCGGTGAAGTAAAGGAAGTCATACTTGCCACAAATCCCAACGTTGAGGGCGAAGCAACTGCAATGTATGTCTCGAAGCTGGTTAAGCCCCTTGGGATAAAAACTACCAGAATAGCCCACGGCATTCCCGTAGGAGGCGATCTGGAATATGCCGACGAGGTCACGCTGGCCAAAGCCCTTGAAGGACGGCGGGAAATATAGGGAATGTTGTGTTCTTGTTCTTGTATAATTAAGTTTGATCAAAAGGATAAATAGTTTGATCATGGATAAATAAGTTTTGTCACGAGACCATAGTTTGGGAGAATATTTGCCTGAAGCTATGGCCTTTTGTTTTTAATTGGGAATGAATTGAGATTAAATCTGTGGTTGGATATTTGAAGGATGTGAGGGTCAAAGCCTCCTGAAAACTAATATGGAATTTCATCAGGAAACAATATCCGGAATCAATCAAACGAAGTTATATGGCGGATTAGAGAGTATTTGAAAAGGGTACTTTTTGATTTGCTTTGGGTTTCACATCCTTCAAATATCTTCTCAGTTTTATTTCTTAATTGAGAATTTTGATAGGGAAATCACATGTATATATCTGGGAAATCGTGATAAAACTTAATTATCCTGTGGGATGTATTTGATTGTATATATGCCCATAATGTGGTAAAATTTTGCCTGTAAGCAAGCTGAATTGGCAGACAGTTTCTTAATAAAAATGGATAATGGTGGGGATTTGTGATGAAACCTATGGTTGCAATCAGGCAAAATTCAGTTGTGACCTAACCGTGAATGGTGATGAATGGTTTGCCTGTGATCTTGAAATATATCATTTTGGCCCATGAAGTATGCTTGGGAGGGATAAATTCCAATTTGAGAAGATAATTGATATGAATAACTTATTTGAAAAATATAGGAATTTATCTGTAAATGGCGAATTGATCTGTCTGGAACAGCAAAATACGATCGTACCATTTTTTTGTTATACAATTAATGCAAAACCCATCGGTTTTGAGGGATGTATAATGTATTGCTTCATTGACGGATATAAGGATATGGTCTTTACTTCCAACCCGGAAAGTTGCGCTGACCAAAATGTTTATCCGCTTGCCGCTAATTTTGAAGATTTTATGCGTTTAATTTTGGCTTGTGGTAGTGCCAATCCAGTTGAACAGATCGTATGGATGGACAAGGATCGGTTTGAAAAGCATTTACAGGAAGAAAAAAATTCGGACTGAACAACAAAAAGAACTACTTGACCTCCTTGCATATGAATTGAACCTTATGCCAATGGAAAACCCGTTTGAATATGTCAAAGCGTTGCAAGCAAATTTTGATGGCAGTAAAATAAAATACAGTAATGAATATTATGACACACTGGGACTGGCATGGCCTGATGAGACAAAAACAGAGAATAGTTTTGAGTTCGAGCCAGTAACTTTTTCATTTTTTAAAAAGACACACGAAAAGTAAATTCCAATTTGCGGAGTGGTTTTGACTAAGGATTATATACATTTTATACATTTGTGAGGTAAAGATGATGCAAAAGTTAATTATCATAACAGGTTCACCCTGTGTAGGTAAAACTGCTGTGGCGAAAAGCCTTTTTGAGTCATACGAAAACAGCGCGTATTTTGATGGCGACTGGGCATGGTGCGTCAATCCGTTTTCAATTGCTGATCCGCGATTACGGAATGGCGACAAAACTATGTCTTTTGCGCTATCTACCTATTTAAATTCAAATTTCGATTATGTTATTTTTTCCTCTGTTGTGGTGATAGGTGAAGCAATTCGAGAGGCTATATTGAAAGATATTACCGCGAAGGATTATACGACCATTGCATTCACATTGAAGTGTTCCGAAGAAACGCTGATTGAACGCCATAAAAATCGCGGCGACACTAACGAAGTTTTATTTCAATGGTTAAGAATGGAGCCTCATCCTGGTGATTATGTTATTAATACAGACCACAAAACAATCGTGCAAGTTGTTGATGAAATAAAAAGCATAATAAATTAACCGATCAAACAGGATTTTACTATTAGGATACTGAGGGAGAAGTTATCAAATGGAAAACAGTAATATTATACAAAACAATAAAACATATTGGGATACGAATGCAGATTTATGGTTTGGAACTACAGCACTTCCTACATATGGGGTAAAATTTTTAACAGAAGACGACTTACATACATAAATGCATTAGCCAAGGCAGGCTTTGCTATTGAACAATTGATTGAAGAAACTGACAAGAAAACTATGGAATCTGATGAAGATGATAGCGATAAGGCTAAAAAGGCAAGAATGCTTCCGATTTCTGTATGTTTTAAGGCGAGAAAGCTATAGGCAAATAAATAGGAATTTGCCGGACAGTTTTGCAGTGCGGATTAATCAATATGGAGGGATATAAGTGACCATCAAACAAATTACAGCTTTTGATATAATCTCACAACGCATTATATATGGATTAAATTTCATGTATTCTGAATTTGTGCCGATTGAATCAGAAAAAGTAGATGAGCAAGGTCAAAAAAAACTTCATAGGTTAATGGGGCAATTGATTGACAAGTTATATGAGACCCCGAAACTTCTAAACCTTGCCGACAACGCAGACGAGGCATATGAGTGGTACGCAACAAATAATACTAATCCGGAGTTGGATAAGGTATACAAGTCAATATTCAAGTGCTTGTTCGATTTCTATAAATTTCTGTACATTTCTTTTTTGCTGGGCCAAACAAATGATAATTACTTATCAATCAGCAATACTGTTTTGAAAGAGAACAAAACAAGCTACATGCCCCAGTATAAAACTTTGCTTAAAGAGATTGGGATAAACATTGAAAAGGGTAGTACAGAAATAATAGTTATTGCCGAAAATGATATTATACAAAGCCTCAGGCTCCTTGCCGAAAGAATCCCTGTAAATATAAACCCCTGGACTCCCTATGCCATTATAAACTTTGCCTGCTGTTCATTTACAGGCGATTTTAATTTCCTGCTCACAAGAGTTGATAATGTAGCAGGTTTAAATGGTTTGCTCCTTGAAATTCAAAACAACTGCTTGGAAAATAGTTATGAGCAAAACATAAAATGCAGCTTTGGCGCATCAGGATTTGATTTTAGCATTACATTCCGTAATAGAGTCGGTGGTTTTGTAATTGGGTATAATCCGCGTAAGTACTGGCAATTTTTTTTCGGCTCATTGAACAGTATAGGCGTAAAAGCCATGCTTGAGGAGTTTGAAAACCTTGATAATGACTTGCAGAAACACTTTGTAGGCGTATGCAAAACCTGTGATGGTTGTCTTGGCTGCACCAAGGGCGGCAGGAATAAAATTTTCGCCGTCAAAGTAAAGTATGACGGAAAAGAATATAACCTTTGCCCAGATAATTATTCCCGTCATAACTGGGAAACATTAAACCATGATTTGGCAGCGGTATTATTCAAGTATCATGCTGCGCAGGAAATTTACGGTTCTGATTGGCAAAAGAAATGATTCAATGGAAAAGGTAGTTGACCGGAGCTGACTTAAAATAATTAATCAATTAATTATTTTCTAAGGGGGTGTAACGTGGATACCGCATTAGTTTTAAGGATCGCTTCTGAAAAAAATGAGTATTTAGAGAATAACGAGATTTCCAGTCTGTTAAGTCAATCGGCATTAGTCGAAAAACTCACTGCGGATTTTATGGATACCCCTTTATTTGCTGTATTCCGTGTTACAGGACTGAGTGAAATTCCACATATTGAAACATTACCTTACACCCAAAAGATGATAGACTATATCAACCGGAAAATTGCCACGCAACAAGGATTTTCATGTTTAGGAGGAGTAGAAGAAATTGTCCCTTGCTACAATGCAATGCTGCTGGAAGCCTATTGCCGGCTTGGGCTTGCTGCCAGTAAAGAAGCACAAGCAGCTTTAAACTGGATAAAACAGTATCAGCTTTTTGAGCGCAATCAAACCACCTCATGGCCTCACAAAGGTATTTGCAAACATGGCGGTTGCCTTGGAAAAACCCCCTGTTATATCGGAATCGGTAAAACAGTCCGTGCGCTTGTGACATATTCTGAATGTGTCAAGCATGAAGATCAGAAGGTGGAAAGTCTTCTTATGCAAGGAACAGACTATATGCTTCGGCATAAAATGTTCCGGCGGCTATCGGATGGCAGACCCATCAGTCCCCATATTACAGACATTATGTTTCCCCAGAGTTATGCTCTTTCCCTTACTGATCTGACTTATATTGTTGGCAGAAGACAGTTAACGCTGCATGAAAACAGCAGGTCTTTATTAGATCTCCTTCAGGAAAAGCAAATAACGGCAGGCCGGTGGAAAATAGATTATTTTTATAGTTATAAAGGTTACACCGGTTTTGAAACCAAGCGTAAAGCGTCGGAATGGATCTCAGTATTATTCCCGATATGGCTTTCCGGTTCATTATGAGCATAATGCGAAGCTGACACATTAAAATTTGCAATTTTCCCCGGATACCTTGGCAAACAGAGTTCAACCTAAAATGTTATATTTAGACTAAAGAACTGCTATTCCGGGAATGGATTGAATCCGAAAATATTATAGGAGAGTTATCATGTATTTTACGAAGGAAAGTTACCAAAGCTAATTTATATTTTGGATTAAATTATTGAGTTTATTGTTAAGGGGTGGGAATATAATGTCGAGAATGACTGATTTAGAGCGAGTATCGAAAATGTATGTTAAGAAAGACACACTTTCAACAAGAATAGGCTTACACGACAAGTATAGCGTCAATAAATATGGGTGGGGAAACTGGGTATTTGACCAATACGAGTTTTGTAAAAACGCACGTATTTTAGAGTTGGCTTGTGGCACAGCGAGAATATGGCTTGACAGAGATGATAGATTGCAAAAACACTCAAAAATAATTCTTTCTGATTTTTCCCCATTAATGGTTGAGCAAGCAAAAGCCTTATTCAGTGCTAATCCAAATTTTTCTTTTGAACAAATTGATATACAGGATATCCCATACCAGAATGACTCTTTTGATATAGTTATTGCCAATCATATGCTATATCATGTGCCTGATAAGGAAAAAGCATTATCGGAAGTGTTCAGGGTTTTGAAATCAAACGGGTGTTTTTATGCAACAACACTTGGAAAAAACTCTCTAAAGGAGTTACAGGATATTTACCATAAACTTGAAGATAAAGCTTGCTTTTCATTTTCAGAAAATATTACATTTACTCTTGAAAACGGAGCTGATTTATTAAGTAAATTTTTTTCCAAAATTGAACAACGTCAATACATAGACTCGCTTGACGTAACTGACATTGATGATTTAATAGCCTATATAAAGTCATATAACGAGATACCTGATTCAATAAACGATGAATTATTTGAGCTTGTAAAAAATGGTTTTTCTAAAGATGGCATCTTTCATATTAGTAAAGAGCAAGGAATATTTATTTGTAGGAAATAACATCAGGTTGATAAGTTCGTATCCATAATAAAATGTATATCAGTTATAAAGTGCGAATTCATAGCCGGGTAGTCAGAAGAAAACCATGTGAGCAGTAAAAAGGTGTTTGGGAAGCTGGTGATCTGTAACATCTAAATTCATATATTGCCGGCGGTTAAATTTCCCCAGGACGTCGTTGTCGTCAGTTTAAATAAAGCGATTATTCCGCCCTCCTCGCCTAGTCCTGAGAAAATTTCCTCACCTGGCATTATACGTTTTAGATGTTACAGACCACTAGTAAGAAACCTTCTGCTGAAATACCATGTGAAATTTATATGGTCAAGTGTGCAAAATTTTGATTAATGCTTAAAATATAGTAGATATATCCCATACTTCTGCACATTAATTAAAAATTTGCACAGTTTTAACTAAAAAATTGGCCTTTAACTCAAAATATATACACATTACTTAAATTTTTGTACACAAATCTCTTGGCGGTTGCTGTCACGGAGACGGTATCAATTGCCTGCTCTTAAAAATGCTGATGTCGGCTTGCTATGGGCATGTCAGGTACGGAGGTGTCAAAGGAAGCAAGCGGTATCGTTCTTCTGGATGACTCCTTTTCAGCAATTGCCCGGGGACGCGGATGTATTCCATTGTATATATGACCATAATGTGGTAAAGTTTTGCCGGTAAGCGGGCTGAATTACCGCCTTCATTTGCTTGTTGAATTACGGTTTGCATAGGGAAAGTCTGAAAGGTCGGTATGGCTATATTTTGCGTAGCAGAAAATTAATATTTTACGAGGAGGAAGCAAAATGAAGGATATAAGAAGAACAGAAATAAATGACGAATGGGCACATTCTGGAATTGTTGAAGCAGGAGATTATGTTTTTATAAGTTATTGTATGGGAAATGAGGGACAATCAATCGAAAACCAAATTAATGGTGCTTTTGATATTTTGAATGAAAGATTGGAAACAATCGGTCTAACATTAGAATCGGTTGTGAAAATGGATTGCCTATTTAAGGATATTATGGATTTATCGTTTTTAGGAGAAATAATAAAA
This sequence comes from Bacillota bacterium, assembly GCA_023397905.1. Classification (GTDB taxonomy): domain Bacteria; phylum Bacillota; class Clostridia; order Acetivibrionales; family DSM-1351; genus Ruminiclostridium. The sequence continues at coordinate 30,034 of JAEWSZ010000079.1, forward strand.
AACAGATTTGATGGAAAATATCCTGCAAGAAAAGCATTTGAAACAAAATTCATTAGAGAGGGAATTAACTTTCAGATTGATGCAATAGCTTTCAAGGGATAGTATACACAGTATAAGCAATATCATCATAAGGTGTTTTGTTTCATAATTTTTACATATTACATACCAGATGTTTTATCAGCAATTGCCCGGGGACGCGAATGTATTCCGTTGTATATACGACCATAATGTGCTAAAATTTTGCCAACGAATAAACTGAATTACCACGTTCATTTGCTTGTGAATTACGGCTTGTATAGAGAAGTCTTGAAAGGTCGTTATAGGAATTAAAGGAGGGGCATAATTGTTAAGTGAAGGATATTCTCTATCGTTTCCAGAAATGAATGAAATAGACTCATGGATCAAAATGATTGATATAGTCAGAGACAATTTCCCGGGATTAGATACAGCCGAGAAGATGGATAGTTATAGACAAACCGTGGTTAAAAATATAAGCAGGAAAACTGCACTTTGCATAAAATACGAGAGTGATATTGTTGGTGTTATGATATTTTCTTACAATTCTAAATGTCTTTCTTGCATGGCGGTTCATCCAAATCATCGTAGAAAAGGAATCGCATCTGCAATGATAGAAAAAATGCTATCATTATTTCCTAATAGTACAGATATAACAGTTACGACGTTTAGGGCAGATGATATAAAAGGAATTGCTCCAAGATCGCTATATAAGAAGTATGGGTTTGAGGAAGATGAACTTGTAACTGAATTTGACTATCCTCACCAGAAGTTTATTTTACATAAAAGATGAACAAAGGGCTTTACAACTTTATTTCGAAATTTTTATAAAATGTACATCAGTTTGAAATGCGAACAATAGATTATTTATATAGTGGGTGGTGGTTAGTATATATTTATATCATTATTTTGATAAATTGATTGGGCCATTTGTTAGCTTGTCAGATATACCTATGGATGAAGCGAAAGCTATTCTCAATATAATCAAAGAAACCAAACCAAATGTTCAGAGTGCCAAACGCCACCCTGAATACATGGAGAACAGAAATCGGTACGAAGAAATTCTTAGGACAGAGTTTGCTAAAAAAGGTGGCATCATATCGAGAAAATTCCCACATTATATGGTTGTTGAGCATAGTCCCTGGTTAAGTACATGGTTTGAAAATAGTGCTTATATTAAGATTCCACTTGAAGAATTTGACCTAAAAACAGTTTCTTTTACTTATGGAGATTCTCACCCTGTATTTAGTCCGCGAGCAAATAAAATGGATGGAAAAGAATACCGTAAAAGGCTTTATACTTACGATGAAATATTAGAAGTTATAAAAAAGTATGGCTTACCGCAAGATTGGAATAATGACGGGACATATGGCCCGGAAAGATATATTGAAGCTCACATATGGAGTGATGAAGCGATAGGTAAATATCTATAATAAGCATAATTAGAACTTGTTTTACCAAGTCAATTACGGTTGAAAGCCTTTGCCTTCCGGGCGAATATTACTTTTAAGCTGGCTTTTAGCGCAGTTTGGGTTTGTATGATTTTTAGACTTTATGAGGCTTCAGCCTCAAACCCAAACCCAAACCATCGGCTTTCAGCCCATAGTAATGACTTATGAATGCTGTTCCAGCTTGACCGGATCTCATTAGCATGATATAATGCTTTAACAATTTAAAATACTCGTGAGGGAGTAGTTTGCGCAGAATTTTGCGTGTCAAGTCAACATACTGACTGTAAAAAGTCTGGCTTGTCTTAATAAACGAGACTCATGTATAGCTTCTATAAGCCATACATGGTCTTTTTTTACGGCTCGTGTACAGCGATAGTGCTATATGCGGGTTTTTTATTTTGTATAAAAAACTATAGGCTGCAAAACATTTATACGAAATAGGAGGAAATTCCAATGAAGGAATTTACGGAAAAACAAGAAGACTTGATATGCCGGTTTAACACAAACCCATCAGTGGGGCTGACGACACAACAGGCGGCACAAAACCAGTCCAAATACGGCAGCAACACCCTTACAAGAGAAAAACCGGCATCATTGGCAAAGCGCATTCTTGAAGCGGCCGGAGAGCCCATGATTCTGATGCTGATAATGGCTGGTATCATAGCGCTTGCCGTTAACATCATTCGTGCGTCAACAGGCGGGGAAGCAGACTTTTTAGAGTGCGTCGGGATATTTGCGGCAATTTCTCTTTCGGTTATTATTACTGTTGTCATGGAGGGGAAAAGTGCCAGGGCATTTGAGGCCCTTTCAAAAATAAGTGATGATACGATAATCAAAGTGCTCCGTAACGGCGATACAGTTATGCTAAGCCAGAAAGAGATTGTTGTGGGCGACATTCTGCTTTTTTCAACAGGGGACAAGATCACTGCCGACGGAAGGCTTCTGGAAAGCATGGGACTGGAAGCGGATGAATCAGCTCTGACCGGAGAAAGTATTCCTGCGAAAAAGGACGCCGGCTTTATTATTACAGATGAAAAAACACCTCTTGCCGAGCGCTGTAATATGCTTTATTCTGGAAACTATATCACAAGCGGCTACTGTAAAATGGTGGTTACGGCAGTCGGCGACAATACGGAATTCGGAAAAATCGCAAAGGAGCTCACCACGGCAGACAGAGCTTCTACACCGCTTCAGGAGAAGCTTGCAAGGCTTGGGAAAACCATCACTATTCTTGGCATCGTTGCTGCGGCAATTGTTTTCATAACTGAAATCATATCCTTTGCCATTTCGGGAGGACTTGTATTTGAGGAAGTCCTTGAAGCTTTTGTCACGAGCATTGTATTAATTGTAGCAGCCGTACCGGAGGGGCTTCCGACCATTGTTGCGGTGTCGCTTTCGCTTAATATTATAAAGCTTTCCCGCCAGAACGCCCTGGTTAAAAAAATGATTGCCTCTGAAACAGTTGGCTGTATCAACGTAATATGCTCAGATAAAACCGGCACGCTGACTGAGAATAAAATGACCGTCTCAGCCTTCTATGACAGCAAATGGCATGAGCGGTCGTCGGAGCTGTTATCCAACTGGATTGTTCACAATGTCTGTCTTAACACAACGGCAGATATTTCTCAGGATGGAACCTTTATCGGGAATCCCACCGAATGTGCCATGCTGAACTTCTATGAATCTTCGGAGGCCCGGAAGGAAAGCGGCAAGTCTTATAAGGATGAACGCTCGGAACATGATGTGGTATATGCTTTTCCATTTTCCTCCGAGCTAAAACATATGACAACCATCAGCAAAGTGGACGGCAGGATAATTTCATATGTAAAAGGCAGCCCTGAGTGTGTATTTGCCATGTGCGGTATTTCCGATTTCAGAAGAGATGAAATTGAGCAATACATAAAAAAAGCGCAGGGAAAATCCATGCGCGTAATAGCCTTTGCACATAAGGAACTGGATACCATGCGGGACTACGAGGATGAGCGCCACCATACGGAAATGGAAACTGACATGGTATTCGACGGCTTTGTCGCCATATCTGATCCGTTGCGTGCCGATGTGTACGAGGCTGTAAAGAATTGCGCTCTTGCCGGAATTGACCTGAAAATACTGACTGGAGATAATATCGTCACTGCAACAGCTATTGCAAACGAATTGCAGATTTTAAACGAAGAGCACCTTGCTGTTGAAACGAAAGATATTGCCGATTTAAGCGATGGTGAATTATCAGAACTGCTTCCTAAAATCAGTGTAATCGCCCGAAGCACACCTGCCATAAAAATGCGTGTTGTCAAGCTGCTGAAAGCGCAGGGGAATGTGGTTGCTGTCACAGGAGACGGTATCAATGACGCGCCTGCGCTTAAAAATGCTGATGTCGGCATTGCTATGGGAATATCAGGTACGGAGGTGTCAAAGGAAGCAAGCGATATCGTTCTTCTGGATGACTCCTTTTCAACAATTGTAAAGGCAATTGCCTGGGGCCGCGGAATTTACGAGAACTTTAAGCGGTTCATCCAGTTTCAGCTGACGGTCAATGTATCCTCTGTTATAGTTGTTTTCGCCTCAATCATTCTGGGGCTCAAAGCACCTTTTACAGCCCTGCAGCTCTTGTGGATCAACATTATCATGGATGGGCCGCCGGCGCTTACCTTGGGTCTGGAGCCTATTTACGATGATCTGATGAGCCGTCCTCCTACGAAGCGGAGCGACAATATTGTATCTAAATTTATGCTTACAAGGATCGGGCTGACGGGCGCATATATTTCCGTTATATTTTTATGCCAGTATATCTTCAACTTTTTAGGCGCGGCAGAACAGCAAACGACAACCGTACTTTTCACATTGTTTGCGCTGTTTCAGCTGTTTAACGCCTTTAACTGCCGTGAGCTCCACTCGGTCAGTATTTTCAGGCATTTATTGAAAAATAGGATTATGCTGTTGGTTATTTCTATTACCTTTGTATTGCAGGTTTTAATTATACAATTTGCAGGTGCATTTTTTGGGACAATCCCCCTTGATTTCATTATGTGGCTGAAAATATTCGGGGTTGCGTTTAGTGTTATAGTAATATCTGAACTTGTGAAGCTGATATGGAGAAGTATAGGAAAATTTTCCCGCAGGTAGTTGATTGCCGGAAGGTTGAAATATCATGGGAAATATTGCTCGGGCTTAATTATCCTGACAGGTGGATTCCATTGTATATATGACCAGAATGTGGTAAAATTTTGCCTGTAAGCAAACTGAATTACTGTTTGCATAGGGAAGTGTTTGAAAGGTCGGTATGGTTTAATATTATGAACTTAGTATTAAAACTGTGAAGTTAGAAAATTTATATTTTGAACATGACATATAGTTGTCCGCTTAATGTAATAATTAAATAGAAATATTTAAATCAGTGGAGGCATACAGAAGATGCACAGATCAATGATGCAAACATTTGTGAACGGGAGCGACAAAGCAGTTGAGTTATATCAAAAAGCCTTTGATGCGGAGTTGGTGGCAAGCTATCCTCACTCTGATGGAACCTTTATGCATGCCGAACTGAATGTATACGGTCAGATATTGGCGATATCAGAAGCACTTAAAAACGAAGAAAGAATTACAGGCACTACTATGCAATTTTGCTTGCATTTTGGGGAGGGTAAAGAAGAGTTGGTTCAAAAAGCATATATCGTACTTAAAGATGGCGCTAAAATTCTTTATCCGTTAAGTCCTTGTGAATATAGTACGTTGATGGTTGATTTAATCGACAAATACGGAGTTCGTTGGTGTATATTTGTGTAGCCTGCAATATAAGCATTTTCAGTACAAGATTGATGTGTAAATAAAATGTATATCAGTTATAAAGTACTAATTCAATAGCCGGTAGCCAGAGGAAAACCATGTGAGTAGTAAAAAGGTGTTTGGGAAGCTGGTAGAACCCTCTGTTGAAATGCCATTTGAAATTTTTATGGTCAAGTGTGCAAAATTTTGATTAATGTTTAAAATGTAGTAGATATATACCGTACTTCTGCACATTAATTAAAAATTTGTACAGTTTTAACTAAAAAATTGGCCTGTAACTCAAAATATATACACATTACTTAAATTTTTGTACACAACTCTTTTGGCGGTTGCTGTCACGGAGATGTCAAATGAAGCAAACGATATCGTTCTTCTGGATGCTTCCTTTTCAGCAATTGCCAGGGGACGCGGAATTTACGAGAACTTTAAGCGGTTCATTGAGTTTCAACTGAAATGGGGATTGAATATTTTAGAAGAGAAAAATGATATCTTTCGTTTGCAAATTCCAATTTGTATTTGAAGTATGAGCATTTTGAGTAGTTGAGTTTTTTCGTATTATTTTGATATGGCGAAGTAAGATTATTTATTATTTGGGAGGCAAAATGCGTGCAGAACAGGAAATGTTTAATTTAATTCTAAATATTGCAAAGAAAGATGAAAGAATTCGTGCAGTTTTTATGAATGGTTCAAGAACAAATCCGAATGCTGTAAAAGATATTTTTCAGGATTATGATATTGTATATGTTGTTGAGGAAACAAGGTCTTTTCGTGAAGAGACGAAATGGATTGACCAATTTGGCGAATGGTTATATATGCAATATCCTGAAGGCAATTCATTTTTTCAAAGTGATGTAGAAAATTGCTATGGTTGGCTTATACAGTTTACAGATGGAAACCGTCTTGATTACATGTATGCACATTAACACAAGCACTCTAATATATCAGAGAAGACAAACTGTGTAAAATACTGCTTGATAAAGGTAAGTGTTTACCAAGTATACCAGAGGCAACAGACGAAGATTTTTGGGTAAAGAAACCCACAGAGTGCCAATTCATGGAGGCATGTAAATTTTTAATATAAGGCGAAGGCTTTCAACCGTAATTGACTTTGGTAAGGATTTTATATAATTAAATGCCATATCACAAGTTATATCAAGTTTTTTGAGAATAAAAATGATATTATTTTTTGTAGGGAGTGATAGAATCTGTCTGTAAAAACAATGGAAAAAATGGTTGAATGGGTTGAAGATAATATAAAAGGGAATCCAACCCTGGGCGAGATGTCTGACTATGTCAGATATTCTTCTTTTTATTGTTCTATAAAATTTCATGATTATGTAGGGATAACCTTTAAGCAGTATATTGCAAAACGACGGATTAGCCTTGCGGAAAAAGAGATTATAACTACAAATCGCAGATTTTTGGATATTGCATTGGATTATGGATTCTCAACTCAGGAAGCATTTACCAGAGCCTTTACCAAGGCGTATGGCTGCACACCGTCTAAATATCGCAAACAGGCTGCAAAGGTGCGTTTTTCAGAATGAAAGAGTTTGGGATTTTACAGCGTCAGCAGATGGATTCATACCCTTAATGAGAATATGAGGGGAAATAATAATGTCAAAAGAAATCAGAAGAAATGATTTATGCTGGTGTGGCAGCTCCAAAAAATATAAGTTTTGCCATGCTGATTTAGAGGATAAGATTGAATTGTATAAAATGCAGGGGCACAAAGTCCCTACAAGAAAAATAATAAAAACTGCAGAACAGATAGACGGTATCAGACGAAGCGGAAAGGTTAATATAGCTGTTTTGGACTATGTCGCACAACATATGAAAGCAGGCATAACCACAGAAGATATTGACCAACTTGTTTATCAGAAAACTGTTGAGTTGGGGGGAATACCCGCGCCACTGGGATATGAGGGTTTCACCAAAAGTACATGTACATCTGTGAATAATCAGGTTTGCCATGGCATTCCATCCGAAAAAGATATATTGAAGGATGGGGATATTATAAATGTAGACGTTTCTACAATTTACAACGGTTATTTTTCAGATTCTTCAAGAATGTTTTGCATTGGTAATGTGAGTGAAGAAAACAGGATACTGGTACACGTGGCAAAAGAGTGTGTTGAAAAAGGACTCGAAATGGTAAAACCTTGGGGTTTCCTGGGCGACATGGGCCAGGCGGTACATGAACATGCATTGAAAAATGGGTATTCAGTCGTAAGGGAAATAGGCGGGCATGGAATTGGCTTGGAGTTCCACGAAGAACCATGGGTAAGCCATGTGTCCCAAAAAGGAAAAGAAATGTTGTTAGTTCCCGGAATGATATTTACAATTGAACCAATGATAAATAAAGGGACAGATAAGATATTTATGGACAGGGAAAATGGATGGACTGTTTATACCGCAGACGGCAAGCCATCCGCACAGTGGGAAGTCATGGTATTGATAACCGATGAGGGGTATGAGATTTTGGCGTATTAATCATATATATTGAACAGTAGCTTGAATATAAAAAGTTTTTAAATGAGGTGAATATTACGGGTATTGACAATAATACAATTAATAAGCTTACCGGCAAGCTGAATGAAATCCTTCAATTGGAGCTGGAAGCAGGCAATAAGATAGTTGAAACATATGAGGGGGACTGGCCTTATCCCAATTCCATAATGATATTTTTAGGTAAGCCTTTTAAAACGCCAATACTTCGTGATTTAGGCGATATCAGGTTCAATAATGTTAACGATCCGCATTATTGGAAGGCGGAGTATGTTGATTCAAATAATAAAATGTGGCTTTGCTGCAGATTTGACGGCCCGGACTTTGAACCGTTGTAGAAATTTCGGCTGCCCCGGCCCGGCATGTGTGCGTCAGTCCAATATACACAGAAATAGTACGTTAAAAACAGGCTGTGTTAATTACAGGTTTAAAGGAGCTGAAAGTGATGATTGCAGACAGGATCAATTACGGCGATACGATTGGATTGGTGTCTCCCAGCCATATAGCTGAGCCACATAGATATGAGCGTATTATATCCGCCCTGGAATCCGCGGGATTTAAGGTCAAAACCGGAAAGAACCTTTATAAAAATACATACGGATATTCCGCGACAGAATTGGAAAGAGCAGAAGACTTTAACGATATGTTTTCGGATGATGATGTAAAAATGGTTTTCTTCGGCGGCGGTGAAGGCGGAAACGAGATACTCCCGTATATAGATTTTGAAAATATAGCCGGACATCCCAAAATAGTCTGCAGTTACAGCGACGGCACCACCATTTTGAATGCAATATACTCAAAAACAGGATTAATCACATATTACGGACAAGCTCCCGGAATTTTTGAAGATTTACGGTACTATGACCATATGCAGTTTTCTTCTCACTTCATAGACGGGTATACCGGAGTGTTCACAAGTAACAGTAAATGGAAGACAATAAATAAAGGTGTTTGCGAGGGTATACTCATAGGTGGTTATACAAGAAATTTTGCGCTGCTCACGGGCAGTGCCTATTTTTCATATGATGACAGGCAGAAATACATCCTGTTCCTGGAGGACCACGAAAAATTTTGTGAAATCAATGAAGTCAGTTCATATATAGCACATATAGAACAAAGCAGCTTTGTGAGAAATGTTGCCGGACTTATTTTCGGGCATTATTCAACAACGCCGTATCCGGAATTGTTCCGGAGGCTTGAACGGTTCGGGAAAAAATATAATGTACCCGTCGCGTATTGCGACGATTTCGGGCACGGTGCAGATCACGCCATACTGCCTATTGGAAGCACTGCAAGATTGGATATGGACAGAGTAATATTCGAATTTTTTAATCCCCCGCTGTAAGAATAATTGAAATATCCGGCCGGATCTGTGTGTGGGCTCCGGTATACGCACCACAGTCAGATCAGATACATCTGCTCGCTTTTTCCCTTTTCCTCAAAGGTGTTCATATATTCGAATACATTGGCGGTGCCGCACAGGATTCCGTTGCTTTTACATTCCGAACGCAGTATTTTCATGAGCATGCCGTTATTGTCACTGTTGCATTCATAGGAATTGCCGAATTTTTTAATATATTGCTGCTTCATGCCGGGGAAATGTTTGTCCAGCTTGCTGTAGAAATATTCCCGGTTGCCGTCCCTCAGTGTCAGCCCGAATCCAAAGCACAGGACAGCCCGCACCTTTGCCCGGATACAGTAGTCCAGCAGCCCACGCAGGTTTTCTTCGCTGTCGTTGATAAAGGGCAGAAAAGGCGAAAGCCATACCACAGTCGGAATGCCGTGATCCCTCATGGCTTCCAGGACCTCAAACCGCTGACGCGTGGTGGAAACCGCCGGCTCCAGGATTTTGCACAGGGCCTCGTCATAAGTGGTCAGCGTCATCTGAACCACGCATTTTGTCTGGCGGTTGATTGCCTGCAGCAGGTCCATATCGCGCAAGATACGGGAGGATTTGGTCTGGATAGCAAGCCCGAAGCCGTATTGCAAAATCAATTCCAGACAGCGCCGTGTGATTTGCAGCTTCTCCTCTATGTGCATATACGGGTCGCACATGGCGCCGGTGCCGATCATACCCCGCTTCCGCTTGCGGCGGAGTTCATTTTCAAGCATTTCAGGGGCATTTTTCTTGACCTCGATATCCTCAAAATCGTGCTCCATCTGGTAGCATTTGCTCCGGCTGTCGCAGTAAATACAGCCGTGGGTGCAGCCATGGTACAGATTCATGCCGTTTTTAGGAGACAGTATGGACTTGTATTGTCTGTAGTGCATGAAATTCACCTTTTCTTCGCTGATAGAGTCATTATACAACATTTAACCTGGCAGCAGTGTGTCATATTATAAATATTTACTATAACTATAGGCAATAGAGTAATGGGTAATTTTCTATTGCGCTGGGATTTGAGCAGAAAAAATTAGAAATTCTGTTGACTGTATCTAATTGTATACGCAGCTATAATATGGTAAAATGTTGCCTGTGTGGAGATGCTGATCCGGGGGAGTTGTAATCTATGAACGAAAAGAGACCTTTAATAGTGACATTTATAGCAGATATATCTTTTTTAGGAGCTGTATTATCAATATTGATAATGCTGTTTCCTGAGTTGTTCGCACGGTTTGGATTTCATGTGAGCCCATTGCCCATATTTTCAGAAAGCATAATGATGGTATTGCTGCCTGTAGTTTTGCTGATTGCCGCTCTGGGGTTTTTAAAGCTCAAAGCTTGGGGCTATTGGCTACTGGTGGCTTATAACGTGTCTTATTTAGCAGTGAGTATTATCTGGGGGATACAGAATGAACATCTGTTCTCTATAACTACATTTTTTGAACTGCTGTTTATTATACCTACAAAAAGGTATTTTGATAAAAAGCTTTCTGTTATATAATCAGATACCTTTAAGGGATAAAAAATTTATGGCAATGAAGTTGCAAAAAAAACCGGAGGTGCCATGGTGATGAAACATGATATGGATCTGGCCTGTTTTTTACCAAAGGGACAAGTTGTATGTGAGCACAGGGATAGCATGCTTTATATGAGGACTAACAGGGCGATACCCTCCCAACATTTCGCTGCGGAGCATTTGTCTGTAAACTCATACATTTACCTGCCCGATAAATATAAATTGCCGCTGAGGATTGATATAACCGCAAAAATTGATGCTCCCGGATTATACGTACTTTTAGGGAAAGGGCATGTAAATTTTGGTACTTTATGGTCCGACAACAGGCGTATAGACGATATTGCGGCTCCGGCAGGAAAAACGGTATATTATCATAATCGTATGAATCTGGACGAGTTTTCCAATATTTCGTTGCTGTATGATCTCAAGGAAATGCAGATTATAATCGACGGAGAGGAAAGATACTATTCAAAAAAAGAAAGATACATGAAATCTACGGCATTCAATGAAATGAATAAGGATGGTTTCCAACTGAAAATCGCTTGTGACAAACTGGTGAATTTATGTATAAAATCGGTTGCCATAACCGAATACAGCCATACCTGCGGGATTGTCCATCAGGAGGCAGAACCGCCGGCCGCCGTTACAAAAAATATTGATTTGGAACCCGGAGAAAAACCGGCCTTTGAAAAGTGCATATCCTTCCTGCCTGCACATATCCGGGACGAAATTTTTAAAACCGACGAATATTTAAGAACACTGAGGCCATTGAAATTTAAAAGGCAAATAGAAAAAAACGGCAACAAAATAACATATATTGCAGCGGATTATGGGCTTTCCTATGCCATATATTTAAGCAATGACATTTTTGACCACTCTCTGCAATGGTATGTCATAACAAACGGTAAGCCCGAGACATGGCACAGAAAAGCCGATATGATGGAAGAAACCCTGAACAGTCTGGTTCATACGGCACCTGAATTCGCGGAACGTATGTTTTTCAATCTGGATGATTGTGTGGGCTGCTACAAAAATTGTCTGGTAAGAACCCGGTACAGGTTGTATGATAAGCATAAGGCTGTTTGCCATGGCAAGCTGAAATTTAAAATGAGTACTTCCGGTTTTAAGGACGTCCATACATTTATTTCAGAAGTAAACAACATTTTGAGTTAGGCTGTAAAATGATCTGTAAGTATTAATCTGTAAGTATTAAAAGGGGGGAACCCGCTTGAAAATCCGGAATGCTGAAACGAAGGACTTTAATGAGATACTGCCATTGTTCTTCCAGCTTTGGCCCAATAAGAGTATCAATGAATGCGAATTGAAAAAAGTTTTTAAAAGGGGTATTGCATCGGAAAAGGACGAATATTTTTTAGCTGAAGTTAATGGGGTCACAATTGGATTCTGCGCATATGGCATAATGAATAATTTTTGGCAGGAAGGCTGCATTGGATACATATACACATTGATAGTGGATGAAAAGCACAGGGGAAAAGGAGTTGGCAAGGCTTTGCTGGAAGCTGCATGTATGAAAGCCAAGACTTTGGGATGTAAGAAGATGGAGTTGGATTCGGGGTTTCACAGAGAGAATGCCCATCGGTTTTATGAAAATAATCAATTTGTAAAGAGAGCATTCCTTTTTTCCATGGATTTATAATTTATAGACTTTTATATTTAGCTTTGCATATTTTATTGGAGAAAAATACAAGGTACTGGGGAGCTTTCGGAAGTAACAGGCTTATTGGCTGGCGTAATCGGATGTGGATATGAAGGCCGGTACGGCTTGCTAAGAAGCGCTTTGGTTGATAATAAGACTATTGGACAAAGTTGGGATTTGAGAGGGTAACGGTTGAAGCAGCTGTGGGGAAATTGCCCAATGTCCCACAGGTAAAATTATTATACGACCTGGGATGGCTTCCTACTGAAATTGCTTTCAAATTAGATCTATTATGACCTGTCAGAAGGAGGAAACAACTGTGATGATTAAGCGGATGCCGTTTAAACGGCCCACTACACATTATGATGAACGTATAAAGGACATTGACGAACAGATATGCAAACTGATAAGGGAACGCAAGGAGCTTTCGAACAACAATCCAGGCTTCCCGCAGCTGGAGTATATTTCCGGATGGGCTGAGAAATTCGGGTTATATGAGGAATTATTACAGTCGCTGTTCGGGACGCTTTTGCACGAAGAGCTGTTACGGCCTTGGGTTGAGCCGGAAGACTTCCGGATGAATATACCTGTGCTGAAAGCGTCGGAGACGGATAAATGTTTTTTCTCGGTGCCGTTTATAAGGCAGTACTCAAACTGCAGTGTGGTAAATTTCAATGTGGACTGGGAAGCTGCAAAAGAATCTCCTGAAAAACAGAGGCCTTACAGACGTTTTGAACTGTGCCTTGGACCGGCTTATGACTGCCGGATGGCAGGCGGCGGAGGGACGGGAGAGCACTACTCATATAACTTTGTTGTGACGCCGGCGCTGCCTGACGATCCCTCGGGACTCGACCTGGTTTTTAAAGAATTTAATGAGTTGTCTATGAGTGATCTTACGGGTTTTGAGGTGACAATTCATCTGGAATAAATTTATACTTAGGAATAGCTTTAAAGAGTAATTATGTGGCAAATCACGAAACGCAGCCTGTTTGCAGCCTGAAACAGCGTGCGGGAAATATTTCCGGAAAAAATAAAGAAAATATACATAAATGTTAAAATTATGCAGCAATTTTTATTAACTTGTTATATAATATATTTTATTGGAAACGACCTGTGAAATAGAAGTATGGGAGTGATGAAAGTTGCTTGTCGAGGACTTGCTTGAATTTTATAACGGATTCCTGTTTTCAATAATTATGTGCTATATTACATGCAGGCTCAACTCTGATCTGAAAAATGTCTCTTTTCCAAAATACATATGCAGCAGTCTCATTATAACGGCGGTATTGTTTGCAATTAATGTCTTTGTCCCTGATATTAATATGATAGTCAGGGCTGCGGCGCTGATTTCGTGTGTTGTATTCGTTATGCTTCTTATTTACAGATATAGCCTGTATCATTCTACAATAACGGCATTCTTCGGGGTGATACTCATTGGCTTTGCGGAACTGTTTGTAGCCCTGGCCTACGCGTATCCCCTGAAGCTGACTTTGGACAAGTACAGGTCCAGCTTTGTACATATTACCGCAGGCGGGATTTTATCATTTTTGTTTATATATTTTATTCTTAAATTAATGGCGGATAATTTTATAAAGGTCCGGAAAAGAATATATAAGAAATATCCCAGGTTTACATTGCTTCTGTGCGCAAATATGCTCACGGTTTTTATCATACTGCTGTTTGTATTCAGCCTGCTGGGCTATTATTCCGGCTTCAATGCCATATCCGGCGGGAATAATCCCATGTATCTGAGCATAATCCTTATTTCTGTGGTATTGCTTGCGTCAATATCAGGTACAATATATCTGATAAACTTTTTTATCCTGAACAGGATAAAATATGACCGGCTGAAATTGGACAATGTTATGGACGGGATGACAAACACTCTGAACAGGGTATCGGGGCTCAGGTTTATAGAGGAGCAGCTGGAAATATGCAAGAAGTCTGAGCACAGCCTCACCATCTGCTATGTGGATGTCAACGATCTCAAGATCATTAACGACATGCTGGGACACAAGGAAGGGGACAGGCTCATTAAGACCATTGTGGCGGCTATTAAGGAAAATATACGGGAGACCGACGTGATAAGCAGGCTGGGAGGGGATGAATTTGTCATCGTATTTCCGGGATGCTCAACTGATTATGCCGCAAAGGTTCTGAACAGGATCTCCGAAAAGCTGAAGCAGCTGAAACCGCTCAGTACCGACGAAGAATACACCATAAGCATAAGCTTCGGGTTCTCGGAATATGAGGGCGATTGCCATACCACTGTTGACATGTTGCTGGACAAGGCCGACCACCAGATGTATTTGAATAAAAGGGCCATTAAATCCATGGCAAATTTCATTTGAAATTCACCCGGCCTTCACAATTATTCGGAGAATATAATGTATAATAATATCATCCCGGAAGTAATTGAAGCATATTTAGACGGAGAAGGTGACCGAGATGTATAAGCTCCTTATTGTAGACGACGAAGCGGGAATACGTGAAATAATAAAAAAATACGCGGTTTTTGAAGGCCATGAAGTGACCGAGGCCTCCGATGGCATGGAGGCTGTCCGGATATGCAGGGAAAAAGATTTTGACATAATCGTCATGGACATTATGATGCCTGAGCTGGACGGTTTTTCGGCATGCAGGGAAATAAGAAAAACCAGGAAAACACCGGTTCTCATGCTGTCGGCCCGCGGCGAGGAATATGACAAGATCCACGGCTTTGAGCTGGGAATCGACGACTATGTGGTAAAGCCCTTTTCACCCAGGGAGCTCATGATGAGGATAAATGCCATCATTACCCGGACCCAAGGTTCCCTCTGGGATGGGAATAAAAAGGAAATAGTCAGTTTTGAAGGGCTAAAGGTGGATTTTACCGGCAGGCTTGTATATGTGGATGATGTTAAAATCGACATGTCTCCCAAAGAATACGATCTGCTGTTTTATCTTGTGAAGAACAGGGGTATTGCTCTGACCAGAGAAAAACTCATTACCGATGTCTGGGGCTATGACTTTTTCGGAGACGACAGGACGCTGGATACCCATATCAAGCTTTTGAGAAAAAGTCTCGGTGACTGCAGCAAATTCATAGTCACCCTCAGAGGGGTGGGATACCGCTTTGAGGCTTGATAAAAGCAGTATAAAATACAAGCTGTTTTTCTATCTGGCGCTGTTTGCCGCGGTGATGCTTGTGATGCTGTGGCTGTTTCAGATTGTCTTTCTTGATGATTTCTACAGGCATATTAAAATGAACAGTATCGTATCCTCTGCCGAAACCATAGAAAAGAATATTGACAATGAAGACCTTGAAGCGCTGCTGGATACTATTGCCCGGGGAAATGAAACCTGTATCAGAATATTGAATGAGGACGGAAGCGACGCCTATTCCGTTGATATAACTCCGGATTGTGTAATACACAGGCTGCGCCCCAACGAGTTATTTGAGCTTTATCAGAAGGCCCAAAACAACGGCGGCACATATTTTGAACTCTTTGACAGGGAAGCTCCCAAAAACAGTCCTGACCGGGGCGGGCACTTTGAGGGGAATATTCCGAAACCCATGGGCGGAAATCCCCAGAGTATGATCTACGTGAAGGTGACTGGCAGGAGCGACGGGTCAAAGGCCATAGTCATGCTGAATTCCACAATAACCCCCGTCAACGCCACAGTGGATACTCTGAGAATACAGCTCGCATATGTCACGGTCATAACCCTGCTCATGGCGGTGGTAATGGCGCTGCTTATTTCAAAAAGAATATCAAAGCCCATTATTAAAATAA